>NZ_JBDOQQ010000038.1:0-15590 GCF_039839775.1 Roseomonas sp. CAU 1739 | reverse complement strand
TTGAAAGGTCAGGGCTGGATGGGGCGCCTGGCTCCGGTACGGGCTCAAAGGCCCCAGGTTTCAGCGGGCTCCCACCCAACTCCAGCCTCGCCGGCAACCCACCAGCAGGCAACGACAAGATACGAGGTTGCCGCACGGCTGGCCGATCTGGGTTCGGAGCCGAACCGAGGTCTCTCACGTGCAGAGTACACCACCTTCGTAGATCACGAAGGCGCGCGCTGGGGTCAGGCAGCGCGCGCTGCCCACATCCGGGCGGATTAGCGGCCGGCACCCATGTCGCGCGGCGAGGGCTGGCAGCCCTGGCCTCGACCCCACGCAGAAACCACGATGGAGCGCCCGGATGCCCACGCTGATCAGACCAGCCACGCGCGAAATCCGCACCTGGGCGTTCGACAGCCGACGCTGGTCGCACTACAAGCCGCGCGACAATGACATTGTCATCGCCACCTATCCGAAATGCGGCACCACCTGGATGCAGCGCCTCGTCGGCATGCTCCTCCTTCATTCGTCTGCGCCGTTCTCGATCCACGACCAGTCGCTTTGGATCGATATCCGCGTCCGCTTGCCGATCGACGAGGTCATCCGTCAGCTCGAAGCTCAGACGGACCGACGCTTCATGAAGGCCCACCTGCCGTTCGACGCCCTGCCGCTTTACGACTCGGTGCGCTATATCCACGTTGCGCGGGATGGCCGCGACGTTTGCGCATCGTTCCATAATCACGCCCTGGCGTTTACGCCAGGGGTGTTGGCGTCCTTCGACCGCATCGGCGTGGAGGACGAGCAAGTCGGCCGGCCGATACCGCGGGTTCCATCCGACTTTCGATCGTACTACCTGGACTGGATCGCCAACGACGCCGCCACCGCTGCGCCGCCGGCCATGGACTTCTTCGACTTCGAGAGATCCTACTGGGTCGAGCGTGCACGCGCCAATATGCTGCTGGTGCACTACAACGACCTCAAAGCGGACCTCGGGGGAGAACTGCGGCGGATCGCCAACTTCCTCGGAATCGAGTGCTCCGATGAAATTCTCGCTGAACTCGCCGAAGCCGGCAGTTTCGACGCGATGCGTCGGGACGGTGACAAGCTGTTGCCGCATGCCGGGGTGACATTCGACGGGGGTGCCGCCCGCTTCCTGTTCAAGGGCACCAACGGTCGCTGGCGCGATGCGCTGACCGCCGACGATCTCGCGCTCTACGACGCGAAAGTCGCGGCACACTTTCCACACGACTGCGCGCATTGGATCGAGCATGGGCGCTTGCATCAGGGCACTCCACACTAAAGTTGAAGCATCTTCTTTGAGGATGGCGGTAGCGCTTTGCAGCATTGCCGCACACCGGCGTGACAGCGCTCCGCAGGAGGCTCAGGCCTCGAGGGAGAACCGGCTTCCGGTCGTGCAGAGAACCAGCGCCTGCGGCATGTCCCGCTTCGCGACGTCGAGGAAATTTGTGCCGCTGCAATGCATGGGAAAGACGTGGTCGATGTCCATCGTCTTGAGCTCATCCACGATGCGGTCAAGGTAGTCCGCCTGCGCTGCTGCGAGGTGGAAGCCGCCGAACAGGGCATGAACCTTCTCCACTCCGGTCACCTCCCGCGCGCGGCGCACCGTGTTAAGGATCCCGTCGTGGCCGCAAGACGTAATTACCACCAGCCCGCGCCCCTTCACATGGAAGCAGGTACCGTGCTCATGCAGATGCTGGTCCGGCGCAGGCTGGCCCGCCATTTCGGCCGGTGTGAAGTGCTGGCTCGCATAGTTCGTCGTGCTGCAACCGGCACCATCGCGCTGGCCGAATTCGACGAAACTGTTCGGCAGCACGCGTTCCTGACTCACACGCGGCACCGCGCCGGTCGTGAACGCATGGCCCCCGATAACCATCGGAGATTCCGACAGCACGAGGCGCAGCCGTGCCGCCTCCAGCATACGCCGGTCGAGGTTCCCGTAGGTCTCGAAGGCACCGTTGGCTGTGGGCGAGTGACGGTAGCAGAACGCATCTTCGCCGCCGAGATACAGGGTCAGATCGTCACGCATTGCGCCGCGATGACGCGCTAGAAACCCTTCCAGGCCACCGAAATGGTCAAGATGGCCGTGGCTCAGGATCAGCGCGTCAATCGCGGCGATGTCGAGGCCCAGCAGCTCAATGTTGTTGTTGAGCACGTCCGGCGTATAGGCGAAGTCGAGCATGAAGTGCTTCGTCTCTGTGCCCTTGCGGGAGGTGAGGTGCAGCGAGAGTCCATGCTGGCTCTGCAACGCCCGGGCTTGCCGCGCGCCGCGGAAGCCACGGTTGCGCTCCACCCGCACGCCCGGGACCTGGGCACCCGAGATGAAGATGTCGTGGGTGTTGTCGACGACGACCTGGATGCTGAGGCTGTCCACTATTGGGGCTGAGATGCGCGGCGTTTCCGCCCCGTGTGCGTCGCGGACCATACGTGTGCAGGCGAAGGCTGGCGCGGCCAGCGCGGACGCGCGAAGGAACCCGCGCCGGTTGAGCGGTGTGGGCATGGCGAATTTCCTTCTAGAGGTGAATTCGTGCTGGATCGGATTGGCATCCAGCGCACCACGACAACCGAGCCGCGCCGCTCACGGAAAAGCTTAGGCGCATCGTCCGTAGATTGACAGCCGATACGTTCGTGGACCCGGGGCAACTGTCGGCCCTGCCGGGGCTCAGCAAGATGACGCGCGCGTAGACGCGGTCCGCCAGCAATGTTTCCGGGTTACGCGACGAGCGTATTACGCGTTGCCTGTCCAAGTCGCCGACCAGGTGCCAGTGTCCGCAACTTCGGTTCGTGACATGAACGACGCTCAGGTCGGGATGCTCAGAGACGGTACGAACCCGGTAGCACTCCCTCCTTGGAACTGGGCCGCGGATTTATTCGCTTCCGTATTGTGCCCATCGGGCGCCTGATCAGCGTGGACGGCGTTCGACATCCGCGGCTCCGACACCGGTGCGCCTCCTGCAAACCCATCGCATGAAGAGGAGGCACGCTGTGACCCAACGAGCCGACGCGACCCGGCGGAGCGTATTTGCACTTACGATTGCCGCGATGGGGGCGCCAGCTGCGCGCGCTCAGCCCGCCGGGTCGTTCAGGCCCGCGCGCATGATCGTGCCAGCGCCGGCGGGCGAAGCTCCCGACATGGCCGCCCGCTTACTCGCCGACGGGCTCTCCCGCCGCCGCGCCCACCCCATCGTGGTGGAAAACCGGCCCGGCGCCAGCGGCGTGCTCGGTGCGGAGGCGTTCGCTCAGGCCCGCCCAGGCGAGGCGCTGTTCTTCAGCTTCCCCGGGGTGGTGACGATCGCGGCGCTGATGCAGGACCGGCTGCCCTACGACCCCGAGACCGACCTCGTTCCGGTGCATGCCACCGTCAGCGACTTTCTCGGCCTTTTCGTCGCGCCGACGCTGCCGGTGCGGAGCGTCGCCGAGTTTGTCGATTACGTCTGTGCGCGGCCCGGCGCGCTCAACTGGTTCGGCGTGGCTGGCATGCCTTACCTCAACCTCCTAAGCTTCCTGCGCCGCGCGGGCGGGCTTGACATGGCCTACGTCTCCTACCGCGGCGCTTCACCGGCGCTGCTTGACCTGGCGGGTAGCCGCATCCACGCGGCGCTGACGCCGCTCGCGCCGGCGCTCCCGCTGGTGCGTGAGGGTCGCATCCGGCTGCTGCTGGTGACCAACCGAGTTCGGGCGGCCGCCGCCCCCGAGGTCCCGACCGCCGCCGAAGCGGGCACTCCGGCGCTGGAAATGGAAGGCGTGCTCGGCCTCTATGGCTGGCGGGGCATCCCGGAGGCAACGCGCGCGGAACTCTCTGTGCAGGCACAGGAGACCTTGGCCGAGCCCGGTGTTGCGGAGCGCCTACGGGCAGCCGGCATGGAGCCGCGCGGCGCATCCACCCCCGCGGCGTTCACGGCGGAGTTGTCCGCGTCCCGTGCCCGCTGGACGGCGTTGGCGCGAGAGTTCGGCGCGAAGCCGCCGGAATGAAGGCCATCGGCGCGACTGCGCCGCCGCGAACGAAGACATTCCGGGCTACAGCGGGCGCACCCAGTCGCGCCGGGGCCGGGCCAAAACCGGAGGAGCGCCAGCAAGGTGGAGCGAGGCATGAGTAGGAGGGCTATGAAGGAGGCCCACATCGACAGCACGCTTAAAGACTTGGCGAAGTCTACCGCCTTTCTAGTGGGCTAGGAGCTCCACCCAGCTGCGCGCCCAGAGAATTTTGTTTCCCGGTTCCTATCGCTGCACTGATCTGCTGGGAAAACTACATGCCACTGGCGCGTTACGCGCTCTATGCGCAGAACATCGACATCTACGTCGCCCCGACCTGGGACAGCGGCGAAACCTGGCTCGCGACGATGCAGCACATCGCACGCGAGGGCGGCTGCTGGGTCGTCGGATGCGCGACTGCGTTGGAAGCATCCGACATCCCCGATGGGGTACCGTATCGCGACGAACTTTTTCCGAACAGGGACGAGTGGATCAACGCGGGCGACGCTATCGTCTACAAGCCCTTCGGCGGCGTCATCGCTGGGCCGATGCGCCGGGAGAAGGGCCTGCTGTTCGCTGAGATCGATGTGGCGGCGGCGCGAGCCTCGAGGCGAAAGTTTGACGCCAGTGGGCATTATGCCAGACCCGACGTCTTCACTCTCACCGTGAACCGAAGGAAGCAGGCTCCCGTTCGATTCGACTAAGGCTGGTGTCGTGGTGGCAAACGCCAGCCTGGGTGGCGCAGCATCTTGCCATCCTGGAGGAGGTGCGACTCGGTACAGGCGGTCTCTCGCAGGTTTTCGCAGAGCCTCGATGACGTCTGAAGCAGGCCGCACGAGCCAAAGCGAAAAGCAGCTTCGCCCAGCGATTCAGATCGGAACTGGAGGCTTGGTACAACCACATACAAACCACCTCAGGCAGCTGGTTCAGTGCTGCGACGACAGCGCATCGGCCAGCAGGTCAAAGACCACCGGCACGCGTCGGCTGGTTTGCAGTTCCCGATGTGTGACGAGCCAGATGGGGAAGATGATGGGCGCCGCCTCGGGCAGCACACGGCATACCCGTGGCTCTGCATCGCCCACCGCTTCCGTGTTGAAGCCGATGTGCGCCGCCACTGAGAGCATTGCTGCGCCCAGATCGAATGTCGCTGTCGGCGAGATGTTGCGAGCCATGACGCGCACCGTCTTGTTGGACCAGGCGGTGGTGTCGAGCTCGATGAAGCCCGTCGAGGAGGCGAGCGCAGCCTGGGCGATGTCTCCCTGCCGCGCGCCGATCACGGTGACGTCGAGTAGGCTGGTCGCCCCTGGTGCCAAGTCCGGCAGATCCCACGACACCTCCGCCGCAAACTCCCACTGCCCGAATTGCGGCAGCAGCGGCGTGCCGTTCAGCACGGCGGGAGCGACCTCGGGCAACCTGTAGAGCCGCAGCGCCTCGAACTCGATCTGCCCGTCGAAGCCGATGATGCCGATCTGCGCAAAGGCCACCGGTGCTCCCAGCTGCACCGTCATGCGCTTGTTCAGCGACGCATCCGCCATGGCTGCGCCGCCGTTCCGGGCCTTGGACGGGGTGCTCCACTGGAGGGTGGTGATCGAGGCCAGCGCGCCACCGACAACATTCTCGCGGACATTCATCGCCGCATCGAAGCAGCGCACGAAGATCCGCCCGCCATCGGCACCGCCGACGAGGGTATGAACGAGGGCGAACTCCTTCGCCTGGCCGCGCCTGCATCGGGAAGCAGCCGTACGCATGTTGGCACCCTCGTTTGCCTCCAAACATGAGAGCCTACATGTCGATGCTCTAGCGCATCGGCTCGACCGAGATTGCCAGCGCTTCCTCGTAGACCATGTCCACCTGCTCGCCGACCCGAAGCCCAAGGATGAACGTCCGTGTCTCGAGGTTCTCCGCCGTGACGGTGCGCGTCATGTTGCCTGGACCGACGAAGCTGACCGTGCCGCCCAGCCGATCAACCTCGGTGATGGTGACGCGGCCGGAGCGGACCCTGGTGATTTCGCCGCCTGGCCGTGACGCCTCCCGCGCGACCGCCACGCCCGCGAAGGGCTGGCTGCCGGGCGCGCCCGCACCGACCGCCTGCGCGGCCAGCGCCTGGTAATACCGCACCGTCACACGGTCGCCCGGCTTCAGTTCATTGAGGCGCTGCACGGAGCGTCCGGCGACCATGGTGAGCAGCTTCCCGGTCTGTGCACCGGCCTGGCCGCGGAGCAGCACTTCACGAGCCTGCGGATCGACCGTCTCAATGACGCCGACAAGTGTGGTCGTTCGCTCGACCTCGACCGATTGGCAGGCGGCGAGAAACGGCAGCAACAGGAGTGGGCGGCGTCTCATGTCGTGTCTCCGTCTCTGCGTTCGGTTGGCGCCGGCAGGTTGGATCACCGATTCGACCGCGGCGCCGAAGCGGCATTGATGCAGATCAATTCGCAGATGCCGGACTGTGGCACGTTCACTGAATCAGTCATCTGAAATTCTGTGAGTCATGGGCGTTTGCCAAATATGGACAACGATTCACGGCTCGCCCCTAGCCAGACATGACAGATTGATTGGTCGGAGGCAGCGCATGCTGTCTCGGAAGTTTTGTCCGAGGGGTGCGGCATGTCGCGGATAGCCATTCTCAGGCGCTGCTTGGTACTCTCAGTCTGCGTATTCGGATGGGCGCTGACGTCGGCCTCCGCGCAACAGATCCGCGGCACGCCAGGCACGCCGAGCGCCGTGATGACGCCCCAGGGCCTCCAGCTTCCGCCGCCGACACCGCCCTTCACCGGCGCGATGATGCCAAATGCAGTGGACAGCACCCCGGCCTGGCCGCCGCAAATCGCGGCACCCCAGAGCGCGCCCAACGTCCTGCTGATCCTGACCGACGACGTCGGCTTCGCCGCGCCGTCCACCTTCGGCGGCGTGATACCGACTCCGACGCTGCAGAACGTCGCCGACACCGGGCTGCGCTACACCACCTTCCACACCACGGCGCTGTGCTCGCCGACGCGCGCCGCGCTGCTGACCGGGCGGAACCACCACAGCGTCGGCTTCGGCAACGTCTCCGAGCTCTCGAGCGGCTATCCCGGCTACAACTCGATCATCCCGCGCGAGACCGCGACCGCCGCCGCCATCCTGCAACAGAACGGCTACGCCACCGCCTGGTTCGGCAAGAACCACAACACACCTCCCTGGGAGGCAAGCGCCGCCGGCCCCTTCAACAACTGGCCGGTCGGCCTGGGCTTCGACTATTTCTACGGCTTCGTCGGCGGCGACACCTCCCAGTGGCAGCCGGGCAACCTGTTCCGCAACACCACGCCGATCCATCCCTATCTCGGCACGCAGCCCGGCAGCTGGAACCTGACCACCGCGATGGCCGATGACGCCATCACCTACATCCGCACCCAGACCGAGATCGCCCCGAACCGCCCCTGGTTCGTCCACTTCGCGCCGGGCGGGACGCATGCGCCGCACCACCCGACGCAGGAATGGATCCAGCGCATCGAGGCGATGAACCTCTTCAACGACGGCTGGGAACGGCTGCGCGAGCGGATCTTCGAGAACCAGAAGCGCATGGGCGTCATCCCCGCCAATGCCGTCCTGCCGCCCTGGCCGGACTTCCTGCCGCGCTGGGACAGCCTGACGCCGGACCAGAAGCGCCTCTTCATCCGCCAGGTCACGGTCTACGCCGCCTACCTCGCCTATACGGACGCCGAGATCGGCCGCGTCATCGCCGAGGTGGAGCGCCTCGGCCAGCGCGACAACACGCTCATCATCTACATCAGCGGCGACAACGGCAGCAGCGCGGAAGGCTCGCTGAACGGCACGCCGAACGAGGTGATGTACTTCAACGGCGTCGCGATGACCGCCGAGCAGCAGATGCCCTTCATCCCGGTCTGGGGCAGCGACCGCACCTACAACCACATGGCGGTGCCGTGGACCTGGGCCTTCGGCACGCCCTACCGCTGGACGAAGCAGGTCGCGTCCCACTTCGGCGGCACCCGCAACGGCATGGCGGTGTCCTGGCCGGCGCGCATCGCCGACCACGGCGGCATCCGCACGCAGTTCCACCATGTCATCGACATCGTGCCGACCATCCTCGATCTCGTCGGCATCCCGCAGCCGAACATGGTGAACGGCATCGCGCAGCGCCCGATGGACGGCGTGAGCATGGCATACACCCTCCCGCGCGAGGCGGCGAACGCGCCCTCCACGCGGCGGACCCAGTATTTCGAGATCCTCGGCAACCGCGCCATCTACCATGATGGCTGGATCGCCAGCACGACCCCGGCCTCGCCGCCCTGGGCCGGGCTGACCTCGCCGATCCCCTCGGACGTGATGAACGGCTACCGGTGGGAGCTCTACGACATGACCGCGGACCCGACGCAGGTCCGCGACCTCGCCTCGGCCCAGCCCGAGCGGCTGCGGACGATGCAAGAGCTCTTCACCATGGAGGCCACGCGCAACCAGGTCTTCCCACTGAACAACTCGGGCGCCGTCATGCTCGCGCAGCGCCCGGGCCCGGCCGCCGGCCGGCGGCAGTTCGTCTACACCGGGCCGTCCTGTTGCACCCAGGCCAATGCCGCGCCGAACCTCCTCAACCGCTCCTACCGCATCACGGCGGAGATCGAGGTCCCGCAGGGCGGGGCGAACGGGATGCTGGTGACGCAGGGCGGGCGCTTCTCCGGCTGGGGGCTCTACCTGCGCGAGGGCCGGCCCGTCTTCACCATGAACCTGCTCGACATCGAGCGGGTGAAGTGGGAAGCGCCGCAAGCCTTGCCGCCCGGCCGGCACACGATCGTCTTCGACTTCGCGCGTGATCCGCAGGGGCAGGCCCCCTTCGGGCATGGCGGCACGGGCGTCCTTTCGGTCGACGGTCAGGAGGCGGCGCGGCGGACGATCCCGCAGACTACGCCGATCACCTTCGCCTGGGACGAGACGTTCGACGTGGGCTTCGACACCGGCACGCCGGTCGACGACCGCGACTACCAGGTGCCGTTCAACTTCACCGGCCGGATCGCGAAGATCACCTTCGACGTTGGCGAGGCCACGGTGACGCCCGAGGTGATGATCCAGTTCCTGAACGAAATCCAGGCCCGCGCCCGCGATGCGGAACGCCCAGCGCCTGGCGTGGCGCCGGCCGCTGCACCGGCCGCGCCGGCGCCGCAACGACGGAACTGATGCTCAATGCGCCGGGCGGCCCCAGGCCCGGTGATGCTCAAACGCCGGAGGCGACGCGGGCCCGCCGGACGGGCCGTGCTTGGCAGGCGGCAATTGGAGGTACAGAGCTATGAAGACACGACGTGATCTGGCAATCGCCGCGGCCACAACGGCTGCCCTTGCGACCGCCGTAGGTCCTGCCCGAGCGCAGACCCCGCCGGCTGGCGAGACCTCCGGCAATGCCGACTTCCTGTTCGTCCAGACGGCGCGACGCATGAGCTTCGATCGCGCGGCCAATCGGCTGACCCTGCACGATGTCAGCCCGGTCACGTTGTTCTTCTCCGACCGCCCGGACCGTATCGCCGGCAATATGCGCACCGCGGCCTTCGTGCCCTTCTGGAGCCAGGGTCGCGACAGCTTCCTGTCCGATCCCCCGAACGCGGACATGTCGATCGTCGAGGGCGGCGAGCTCCGCCAGGTCGTCGTCGTGCTGCGCAACCCGGTGCTCGAGGGCGGCAGCCTCGCCTATACGGTCCAGGTCCTGGCCGGCACGATGCCCGATGCCGGAGATGAGGTTTCCGTCTTCATCGACATCATCGGGATGCCGCGCACGCCCGTATCTTTCGCCGGTGCGGCCCGTCGCGGCTATCGCCGCGCGTGGATGCGCTAGGGTGGGGACGCAGTAGACGGGGGAAGACGCGACATGACATGCAATTCCATGCGCAACACTGCCGCGGCGGCGGCGCTGATCGCCATCGGTGCCACCACCGGCGCCGCGGCGCAGGACACCGGCCTCCGGCCGGGCTGGAGCTTCGAGATTGCGCCCTATGTCTGGCTGCCATCGGTCAGCGCGAACCTGCGCTACAATCTGCCGACCAACGTCGGCGGGACAGCGGACGTCAAGGCCAATGCCGACGACTATTTCGCGAACCTGAACTCCGCCCTCGCCCTCGCCGGAACGGTCCGCTACGACCGCTTCTCGCTGATGACCGACATCCTGTATGTCAGCGCCAGCGCGGGATCGAGCCGCGTCCAATCCGTGAACCTCCTGGATGTCGGGCGCGACCCGATCTCCAGCACGGTGGACGCCAGCGGCAACTCGACCCTCAAGACAACGCTCTGGACGCTCGCGGGCGGCTACACAGTCGCGTCCGGCAGCTGGGGCAATGTCGATGTGCTGGCCGGCTTCCGCTACCTCGGCATTGATTCCACCACCGACTACAACGCGGCGGTTACGCTGGTCGGGCCGCGCGGCAATGCCGGGCCGACCTTCGGCGGCGCCGGGCGCCTGTCCGGCAGCGACAATATCTGGAACGGCATCGTCGGCGTGCGTGGGCGCATCAACATCGCGGAGTCGGGGTTCTTCGTCCCATACTACCTCGACCTCGGCGCGGGGGATTCGAACTTCACCTGGCAGACCTTCGCGGGCATCGGCTACCAGAGCGGATGGGCGGGTGTGCAGCTCGGCTGGCGCTACATGTCCTATAACCAGGGCAGCAATTCGCTGGTGCAGGACCTGACGATGAGCGGCGCCTATCTCGCGGTGAATTTCAGCTTCTAGGCGGTGGTGACGAATTCAAGCCAGCAGGATGAAGATGGCAGCGAGTTGCACGAAGCCGCGAAAGTTGGCGAGTAGCTTGTCGTAGCGGGTGGCGACGCGGCGGAACTGTTTGAGCCGGTTGAAGAAGCGCTCGACCCGGTTGCGTTCCTTGTACAGGACGGTGTCGTAGCGATGCGGCCTGCGTCGATGGCGCCTGGGCGGGATGACAAGTTCGGCCCCGGCGTCGAGAATGGCGTCGTGCAGGTGGTCGGCGTCGTAGCCTCGGTCGGCGATCACCGCGCCGGGTGCCAGGCCCTCGATCAGCCCGTGGGCCTGGACCATGTCGCTCTGCTGCCCTGGCCCGAACAGCAGGCGGACGGGGTTGCCCAGGGCATCGGTGGCGGCGTGGATCTTGGTGGTCAGGCCGCCTTTGGAGCGGCCCAGACCTTGGGCATGCGCCCCCCTTTTGCCCGAGCTGCACCGGCCGCGTGCTGGTGGGCGCGCACGTTGGTGCTGTCGAGCATCAGCCATTCCAGATCGGGTTCGGCGGCCAGGTCGGCGAGCATGCCATCCAGCGCCCCGCGCTCGATCCAGCGGTAGTAGCGCCGCTTGACGGCCCGGTGATCACCCAGCCGCGGCGGAAGGTCGCGCCACCGGCCGCCCGAACGCGCCATCCACAGCAATGCATCGACGAAGCGTCGGTTGTCGCACCATGGGCCGCGCTGCCCTGCGCGGCCTCCAGGTATCAGATCCCGCAGCCGGTCCCACTGATCGTCGCGCAATGCATCAGGATCAACGTTCATCCAGGCCTCGGCTCCAAAGCCAGCCTTGAATCAAGCCATCACATCAGTGGGAATCCCCGCAACCACCAAATTCGTCACCACCGCCTAGAACGGTTCTTCTGAGGTTGCCGCGCTTCATGTTGCCGCTCGGCGAGTCCTACGGACATGTTTTTGCGATCGACGAGGAAGGTCGGGTAACGGCAGACCTTCAGGACCCAGGCGGCGCCTATCCTGATGCCACGGGCGTAACCGAGACTGCCGATCGGCGGTACATCCATAGCCTCCATGCACGCGGCATCGGATGGTTACCACGATGACTAGCGCCCACGTCAGCGTCCGGCTGCTGCCTCGATGCATTTGCTACACGAGTCGATGCGTTCTGTCCGATGTCAACGACGATTCGGTCGATCGACGGCAGGTAGTACCTCTATTGCAGCGGATCATGACACGCGCCGCTTTGTCACACTGACCGACAGCGTCGCCGCCGCCAGGTCGAACGTTGCCCGGAGATATTCCGCGCCATCACCCGCACCGTGTTGTTTGACCACACGGCTGCATCGAGCTCGATGAACCGCGTCGACGACACCAGCGATGCCTGCGCCAGGTCGCCGGCCCGCGCCCCGTTCACCGTGACGTCGAGCAGCGATGTTGCCCCCGGCGCGAGGCTCGGCAGATCCCAGGACACCTCCGCCGCGAACTCCCGCTGCCCGACCGGCAGGGCGGGCTTAGCATGGGAAAGCAACACGATGATCGCGACCTTCTCTTGGCTTCGCGCTGTTTCAGAGCGAATGGTCGTGTGCGCGGAGAGCACCGCGCTGTCCCGCTGAGGCATGATCCGCGGGGCTCGGCCTGGTAGCACCCGGATCATCGGGTGCGGAGCCGGAGCCCGACGATGACCAAGCTATCCGACACCCAGCGCGTGATCCTCAGCCAGGCCAGCCGGCACGGCGACCGACCGGCGGTCCCGCCCGAGCGCCTCCCGGCCGCAGCGCGGCAGACGGTAGCGAAGTCCCTGCTCAAGCACGGGCTGATCAGCGACGAGCAGCCCAGTGCTTACAACGCGCGGGACGCCTGGCAGATCGATGGGCGGCCCACACTGCTGCGCATCACCGACACGGGGCTGCACGCGATCGGCGTCGAGCCGGAGGCGGTCACCGCGGTGGACGAGGCGGAACTCGGCGGGGTGACCGCGGCCGGGTATGAGGAGGCGCAGGCGCTCACGCAGGCCGCCCTGGACGCCGGCGAGGACCTCTCGGCCGACACCGCTGCTGAGCAGCGGCAGGCGACGGCGGGGGACACTGGCCCGCAGCCCGACACGGCCCATTTCCCCGTAGCGGGCCTGGGAGACTCGCAGGCGGCCTTTCAGTCGGCGCCGCCGCCCACCCAGCGGCGCGGCTCCAGAGAGCCCTCAGCGCCCGCCTGTGAGTCAGCGCGGGCCCACGGGCCGAGCGGCCGCCCTGCGCATGGCCGCGGCGACGGTTCTGGCCGCCTGGGACGCGCCGGAGCGCGACGGTCTCGACGACGCCGTCGCGGGTCTGCGGGACGTCCTGGCTGCCTCACCGCGGGCACCTCGCCTCACGCGCGACCCCGCCGCCCCGCGCCAGCCCCGCAGCGGCACCAAGCAGGAGGCGGTCCTCGCGCTGCTGCGGCGGAACGATGGCGCCACTATCGCCCAGGTCATCGAGGCCACTTCCTGGCAGCAGCACACCGTCCGCGGCTTCCTCGCTGGCCTCAAGCGCAAGGGCATCATCGTCGAGGTGCTGGAACGCGTCCGCCAGGTCGGACCGAACAAGCAAGGCGCAAAGGGGTCGTGCTCGATCTACCGCGTTGCCGCCGCGACCCCGCCGGCGGAGATCGGCTGATGCGTATCGGTACGCAGGCGCCCCGTCTCGCGGTCGGGCTCACCCGGGTCTCGACCGCCGAGCAGGGCAACAGCGGGCTGGGGCTGGAGGCCCAGCAGGCCAGCATCCGCTCCTTCGTCGCCGCGCAGGGCTGGACCCTGGTGGCGGAGTACTCCGACATCGCGTCCGGCAAGGACGATCGCCGGCCGGGGTTCCAGACAGCGCTGGCCCGGTGCCGGCAGTTGGACGCCGTGCTGGTCGCTGCCCGTCTCGATCGGATCACCCGCCGGGCGCACACGCTGTCTCAGCTACTGGAGGACGGCATCTCCACTCGCGCGGCCGACATGCCGAGCGCCGACGACTTGATGCTGTGGATCTACGCCGCGATGGCGCAGAAGGAGCGGGAGCTGATCAGCGAGCGGACCAGGGCGGCGCTGGCGGCGGCCAAGGCGCGGGGGAAGGTCCTCGGCGGCAACAGAGGCTATCGGCCAGTGACGGGCCCCGACGCGCAGGAGGCGGCGCGCGCGCGGCGAGAGATTGCCGATCGGGTCGCACACCGCTTGGCGCTGGAGGTGGGTTCAGTCGGGGCAAAAATCGCGGCGACGCCCACGGCTGTTGCACGCGCCCTCACCGCGCGCGGCGTGCCGACGCCACGTGGTGGGACGGCATGGACTCACACGACCGTCGCCCGGCTGCTAGACCGCGTCTCTTGCGGCGCCTCATCACAACCCGGACAATCCAAGTGACGGCACGCGAGGCTATCAAGAGGTCAGTTGGAGGGCTGCCTGGCGGGGGGCGCAGTTCCGTCAGGTGCCGGCGCCGCACGCTCCGCTTCCTCCGCGAGACGGGCGTATGCCTCGTCGGACATTCCCGGGAGCAGCCGGATGAATCCGACGACGCCCCAAACGTCCCGATCATTCAGGTGGCGGCCAAACGCCGGCATCGCGGTCATCTTGATGCCATTGCGGATGATCCAGAACAGCTCCGCGGGCTGCCGGGCGGGTACCGCATCGGCCAGGTAGGGCGGCTCGGGCTGAAGTGCCTGCGCCCAGTCCGTCGCATCCACACCGGGCGCGCCGTGGCAGTAAACACAGCTGTCGCGGTACTGAGCGAAGCCGCGCCTGATGTCCTGGTCCGTGATCCGGTCCGGCACGGCAATGTCGGCCGCGCGGCGGCGAACCGAGTGCGTCATGGTGGTCGTGAGATACCAACGCTCAAGCGCCGAATGCGGGACGCTCGCAGCGACGTTGATTATGCCAGTGAACGCAACAATCACGCCCGCCGCCACGAGCAGAACGGCGGCTGCGCAGAAGCCGAGCCAGAATCGTTTCATCGCCGCCTCCACTTCAACGAGGGACGACCAGCATCGTCAGCGAGATCTGCCGGCTCATCGAATCCGGCCAATCGACGCGCCGATCGAGCATCCGAACAATAGAACGAATTCGGCCCATCGTCCTGCCGAGAATCAGCATCATGTCTCGGCCATAGGGGTGCGAGGTCATCGTACCGCCCGGCAATGTCCCTTAGCACCAGCCCCGTTCACCACCGACCAACGGTCGTTGCTCGGTGGTGAACAGATGCGATCCGGAAGTCAGCCGCCGCGAGGAATGCGGGATGCTACCCTGTCATCGTCGCGATCGAGCGCTGGTCCTTCGAGCACGCCGCCCGCTCCGCGAATCTCGCGCTCGATCCTGGCGATCTCCGCCGCCAGCTCGGCATCGGTGAGATAGCTGAGATCGTTCTCGACCACCGGCCGGATCTCGATCTTCTCCCGCCAACCCGCCCGCGCCTTCATCCAGAAGATTGCCGCCGCCACGTTGTTCTTCTGCGTCGCCATGGTGAACAGCGCCTTCGCCACCTTGGTGTTCGCCTCGACTTCCGCCTGCTCGAGATCGTCGCCCAACCTGGTCGCCAGCGCCGCCTCGTCCATGCGCAGGTACTTCGCGATCTGCCGCCGCGCCACGCCCATCCCGGCCATCACCCGCGCCATGCGCCGCTGGTCGTCCGTCAGGGGGTAGGTCTCATCCGTCATGCCCGCCACCCCGATCATCGGCGTCCCGGCGACCGGCAATCTTGCGCCGCCCACCGGCTGCGATGCGCATCAGCTCCTCATCCGTCATCTGATCCATCGGCCGCGGCACGCCCGTGACGACATGGATCGCCCGCATGTCGGTCCGCACGTTCGCATCCACCTCCTGCTTCTCCCGCCATCCCGCCCTGGCCTTCATCCAGAAGATCGCCGCGGCGACGTTCTTGCCCTGCGTCGCCATCTGGAACAGCGACTGCGCCACCTTGGCATTCGCCTCCGTC
>NZ_JBDOQQ010000037.1:0-17757 GCF_039839775.1 Roseomonas sp. CAU 1739 | reverse complement strand
ACCGAACTCCTCCCACAGCCATTGCCCGAGATCGCTGAGCCGCCAGCGCACCACGCCGTGAATGGCCGGGATCGGGCCGCCGTCGATCTGGACGGCCAGCGCCTGGCGGTGCGCGTCGGTCAAGGGCACGGTAGCCGCTGGAGGCCGCGACCATGAGGCTGACGTGGTGGTGGTCGCCACGGGCGCCTGGGTGGGACGTCTTCTGCCGGCCTTTGCCAGAGCGGCAGTACCGTCTCGCCAGGCGGTGATCTATCTTGAGCCACCCGCTACGATGGCGGCGGCCTGGGCTGTAGCGCCGGTCATCATCTCTCGAGGTGCGAATGGGGCGTATATCCTGCCTCCGCGACGGGGCACGCGCCTGAAGATCGGCGATCACAGCTTTTCGCTGACCGGGGATCCCGATGCGACGCGCGATGCCCGGACGGAGGATGTGGCGCGGCTGCATTCGGCCATAGCGGGAAACCTTCGTGACACCGAAAGCTATAGAATCACGGACTGCCGCGCCTGCTACTACACGGTGACGGCGGATGAGCGCTTCATCGTGGAGCCGTTGGCGGAGCGCGGCTGGATCATCAGCGCCTGTTCCGGCCACGGCTTCAAGTTCGGTGCCCTGATCGGGCGTGCCGTAGCGCAGGCTATCGCTGGCGAACGGTCGGCCGAGACCGTGCTGAGCTGGGCGGGCGGCGGCGCACCCGCCAATCGCTGCGCCGTCATCGCGGAAAACGTCCAAGGCGCCGCCGTTCCTGCTGACGTTCCACCCGCGGCGTAATCCCGAAGCGCTTGCGATAGATCTGTGTGAAGTGGCTGGCACTGGCATAGCCGGTTGCAATCGCGATGTCGCCGATCGCCAACTGAGTCTGGCGCAACAACACCCGCGCCCGCGACAGACGGACGTCCACCAAATGATCATGCACCGATCGGCCGAGATATTCCTGAAACAGGCGCCCCAGGTGACGGCTCGACAGGCTGGCATTCGCTGCCAACGCCTGGAGCGTCAGCGGTTCGTGGGCATGGCCTTCGATATGCGCAAGCACGCGGGCCTCCGATGCTGTCGGAGGAGGAGTGGGTCGCAACCTATTCGCCCAAGATCCTCGGCTGACCGACCGGGCATTGCATCTGTTCACCACCGAGCAACGACCGTTGGTCGGTGGTGAACATGCAGACAACCGGCCCGTCTTCGAAGTCTCAGGTCGCGAATCGTTCGTCGAGCCAGTCGAGGATCCGGCGATTCAGCATTGAACGGTTGCCCATCTCACAATGCCCGTCCGCACCCTCGGCAGCAGTGAAGCGGATCATCGTCTTCGGGCAACACAACGCGTCGAAGAAACTACCGGCGTCGGCAGCGAGGATGTCACCCTCGGCTTGCGTGATGAGAGTGGGACAACGGATCAGCTCTGCCCGGCCTTTCATGGTGTAGAGTTCCGCGGAAGCGAAATAGGCGCGCAGGTCGCTGACCCCGTGCACCCAGAAGCCGCGCTGGACAACCTTCCAGTTCATCTGCGGACTGCTGCGGATGAATGCATCGGCTCGGTCCAATACCGCCTGATCGAGTGTTCCCAAATCAGCAGCGGCGTCGGGCGAAAGGCCGAAGTTGTGCATGAGCGCCTTACGGAAGCCGTCGGCGATGCTCCAGGTGCCTGGATCAGCGATCAGGGCCGCTATTCGCGCCTCTCCTGACGCGGCGCGCGGCGCGAGATGCCCGCCAAGGCTCCAGCCATAGAGCGCGATGCGCTTCGGATCGATGATCGGCAATGTCAGCGCGTGATCGACCACTTCCGTGATGACAGTCTCCCAGTCCGGCCGGAGCGGCACGCCATCCTCATAGAGCATCGCACCCTGTCCCGGCCCGTCGAACAGCAGGCTGTGATAGCCGCGCCGCGACGCCGCGACGGCAGATGCGAAGTAGGTGTCAGTGATGGTGGAGTCGTAGCCACCGTTGAAGATAATCAGGGGCCGCACGGCCGTCTCAAGGCCTTGCGCCGGGATGACATAGGCCGGCATCGGCGTCGCGTCGAAAGCAATGCGCACCGGGCGGACCGGTTGCGGTCCGAGCGAGAGACCCTTGTCGAAAGCCTCGACCTGTTTGCGGAAGGCAGTGAGCAGGCGCGGATCGACCGGCGCACCGTAGAGGGGGTGAAACGAGGTCGCGTAAAAGACGCTGGCCCGCAGATAAAGCTCGCGCGCGCTGGTCTCGTGGCCCTTCGCGAGAGCGGCGTCTGCCTCCGAAGTCATTCGGTCGCCAGCCGTGGTCCAGGCATCGTAATAGGCACCATGATCGCCTTCCCCAACCGCCGCGGCGACCGCGCGCACCTCCCCGTAATCGGCACCTCCATAGGGGATGTAGGCGAGTGGCCAGGTGCCGAAATCCTCATACAAATCGTCGCGGAACAGTCGGGTCACGATTCAATCCTTCAGCCAGAGGAGAAGAGGGGTACACGGGAACTGATGCGCCGCCGTCGTGGCTGGCCCGCATGAATACGGTGCCGAGCCCGAGGCATACGGCCGGAACAACGCCTCCGATCAGAATGCCGAGAGCGTCATGACCGTCAGGCCGTCATTTGGGGAAGTGCTCGACGTGGGTTTCGGCCGTCCGGCCGAAATAGACGACCCGGCGGCCCATGAAGGAGACGAGGTAACCCGCGCAGCCTGCGCCTTTCGCCTTCTCGCAGAAGGCCACGTAGCTGTAGTCGGCGGGGTTAGCCTGCGCCCATCGCACCAGGCGCTCGATCTCGACAGCGTCGAAGGCAGCGGCGACGTGGCCAGCGGAGGGTTCCATATCCATCGCGACGCTGTCGCCGTCTGTCAGGTAGAATGTCTGGCTGTTACGGCGATAGTCGATCGTGTAGCCCTCGAAATCGGCGGCGAGCAGCTTGCCGATGATCTCCGGAAAGCTCAGGCTCCCATCGTGAGCAGCATGCAGGCAGGTTTCGGCAACAGATATCCGTTCCGCGTCCATGGCGGCTTCCTTTCATTTCAACATTGAGGTCGATCGGCGGGTTCAGTCCACCGGCGTTAATTTCAGCTCTCGGCGTTCAGCGAGTAGCCTCAGGATTCGGTCGAGTGCTTTGTGCTCTTCCTTCGTCAACACGCCGAAGAATTCAGCGTCATTTTTGTCGGCAAGCGATGCCAGGACCGGGATCTTGGCGCGGCCCTCTTTCGTCAGGGAGAGGCTGTGCGCGCGCTTGTCCCGCTGGTTTTCCGTCCGCTCAACCAATCCTTTGGCCACGAGCCTTTCCGCAAGTTTGCTGATCGCCCCCTTCGTCATGCCCATTCTCTCGGCCAGAACTGACGGAGGTGTCGGCTCCACGTCGTAGAGCGCCCGCATGAACGACCACTCCGCGACAGTGACATCTTCGCCGGAGACCTTGCGCGCAAACTCCTGCGAAGCGGCGTTTGACACCATCCGCATCCAGTACCCGGTATGATCGGTCAGCTCCGAGGCTGCTGTCATGCGGTCCTCTTTGTTGACTAGGAAACTTGCACATTAAAGTTTCCTAGTCGACGACAATCTCGCAACCTATTGTCCCAGGAGCGAAGGGCTGTGACGTTTCGTGGCCGCTCCTGCCTCCGGCGGCACATTGGTGGCTGCTGCGGAATCACGCGCCACGGATCGAACATGGAGCGTCTCTCCTGAGATCGAACGCATCGACTTCTGTCCGAGCGAAGAGACGAGTGACCGACGTTTGTGTCCATCGGCCGCCTTGGCGGGGGGTGGAAACGCCTCTTGCGCTTAGCTCCCGGGCGAGTGCGGCTTTGCCGGCCACGCCCTCGGCCTTTAGCTGTTCAATTTCCAGGTGCAGCCGATGCGCCGTCCGAGCCGCCTGACGCCGCGCCGCTGCGGCAGCAGTCGCGTCCGGCCCTTGCGTGGGCCGATATCCCCGATCCCCGCCCAGGACCTTCCCGCGCGCCTTGCGGCCGCCAGTGCAGCCTTGGTCCGTGCGCTGATCAACTCGCGCTCCTTCTGCGCCATCGCAGCGTAGATCCGGTAGATCGAGTAGGAGCCCTTCGCACCCTGCTTGCTCGGCCCGACCTGGCGCACGCGTTCCAGCACCTCCACCGTGACGCCCTTTCGCTTAAGGCCGGCGAGGAAGCCGCGGACGGTGTGCGGCTGCCACCCGGTGGCCTCGATGATCTCGGCGATGGTGGTGCCCTGGTCGCGGCGCAGCAGGGTGAGCACGGTCTCCTGCTTGGTGCCGACGCGGGGCCGGCGCAGTGCACCCGGCTCGCGGGCTTGACGAGCAGGCGGGGCGCTGAGTGCGGTTCGCAGAGTGGCAATGGCTTCATCCAGGCCATCGCGATCCGGCGAATCCCAGGCGGCGGCGACACCGGTCGCGGCGATGCGCAGGGCTGCCGCACGTCCGTTGACCATGTGCCGACTCACAGGCGGGCGCTGAGGTGTCTGTGCGGGTTCCTCGCTGGCGGAGGGCGGCGGGGGCGGAAACGCCGCCTGTGAGGCACCCAGGGCCCGCTGCGGGGAAGAGGGCGGCGTCGGGCTGGAAGTCACCTTCGGCTGCCGCCGCCGGTTCGTTCCCGTCAGCGGCGTCGCCGCAGACCTCCACCCCGGCGTCGAGGGCCGCCCGTGCCAGTTCCTGCTCCTCCTCATGCTCGGCCACAGTCAGCCCGCCGAGTTCGGCCTCGTCCACGGCGGTGACCGCCTCCGGCTCGACGCCGATCGCGTGCAGCCCCGTGTCAGTGATGCGCAGCAGTGTGGGCTGCCCATCGATCTGCCAGGCATCCCGGGCGCTGTAGGCGCCGGCATGCTCGCCGCTTACGAGCTCTTGCTTGATTAGCGACTTCGCCACCGTCTGCCGCGCCGCCGCCGGCAGGCGTTGGGGCGGCAGTGCCAGCCTGTCACCGTGCTGGCTGGCCTGGCTGAGGATGATGCGCTGGGGGTCGGAAAGCTTCGCCATCGTTGGGCTCCTGGTCCGCACCCGATGAGCCGGGTGCTACCAGCTCAAGCCCCGCGGATCAGGCCTCGGCGGGGCTGCGCGGTGCTCTCCACGCCAGTGACCATTCGCTCAGTCTCTGCGCGAAGCCAAGCGAAAGCGCGAGCATTGCGCATAGCGCGCCGACGCGTTCCCCCTCAGAGAACCGGTTCGGGACCCGCAACCCTCTTCGGGCTGCCGTTCGTCAGTACCGACGTGGGCGCAGCCCCGAGTGAAACCACTCGACCAGAGTGACGATGTCATACACCGGCAGCTGAAATCGTGCTTCGAGTGTGGCAGAGTAGGGCGGCAGGTTGGTGCATTCCAGAACAAGCGCGCCGATCTCTGGATGCTCGCGCAGCAACTCCTCGGCTGCTGCCACCACCTCCGCTTCATGGTCAGCATGGCGAACAACAGGCGCCGAGGTGCGATGATTGCGACGAAATATGCCATCGTTCGGGATGCTGCCGACTGGAAGGTCCGTGGGCGCACCTACCGCCTGGAAGTGCGCTGCGGTGAGTGCGGTCTTGTCCATAGTCAGCACGCCTACACGCTTGCCGGCTGGAAGCATGCTCTGCACCAGCGGGATCTGCAGAAGCGCAGATGTCGCGACCGGCACCTGGCAGCGCGCAACGAGTTGCGGATGCAGCAGCGCCAAGAAGCCGCAACTCGTGGTGATACCGTCGACACCGAACGCGACCAGCTCGTCCGCCGCGCGGACGAAGAGGTCCACGACATCCGTATCCAATGTCGGTCGAACGATCCGATCTGGCGTGGCGCCCCGAACGACGGCGTACTGCACGGGAAACCGCCAAGTGGTGCCATTGCCGATGTCGCCAGGCAGGCGATGGAACTGAGTATCCAACACCAAAATGCCGATGCTGACCCCGTGTATGGCGCGGCGTCGCGGAGCGGCCCCTGGGAGCATGTTGCTACCCGTGGAGAATGTCGACATTCGTGCAATCCTAAACTGTTCCGCCAAAGCTATCACTGCGACGCTTTCTTGGGGCGGCCATATCCAGCTGACTATGGAACATGGTCGCGCCTGACAGAGCAATGCAGATGGCAGCGAGCCTCACGACGAAATCGCATTCCGCGGGTGATCGGCGGTGCTTGCCTAGAAGGTGGGGATTTGGGAGCGAAGCGCTTCGCCTCGACGCCCTGCCGTTCAGTAATGGCGTGAGTTCCCGCGCCTGAACGACGAGCTGTCGCGGCACTCATCGACGAGGCTGCGTGTCGCAAAGAACCAGAGGCTAACACGCTTCTCGATGGTCGGCAGCCCCACACGTCGCTGAAGCGTCGCAAGGCCAGGGAGGGCGCAATCCTCGTTGCCCATTCAACGAACATCCCGCGTCCCGGCATCTTCACGCGCCGCGATCCCGGCTCCGGCCGCTTCACCTCATCCGCCGGGCCCAGCATCCTCCCCGCCCAGGCCCCATGATCCTGACCATCGATCCCCGCCAGCGTGTCGAGCAGGTCCGACCGGTCAAACAGCCGCGCGGCGATCAAGTGCACGATCGGCACCTCGGCGGCGCTAGTCCTCGCGTTCAACCCGACCTCCCAGCACCAGCAGCTGGGAGGTCGGTAGCGGCCCGCGGTCGCGCTCCGCGACGTGCGAATAGACCACGACGTTGGCGTTTCGATACTCATCCCCGATGGTCACGAAGATCACGCCCCTCGCCGTCATCGGCTGCAGCCGCATCAGCACGGGGACAGGAACTCGAACACGCCGCTCCGCGGGCGAGCGGGCCAGGGTGCGCGTGGCGATGGTCGGCCGTGGCCGTTGGATGGACAACGTGCTCATCGAGCGGCTGCAGCGTAGCCTGAAGCAGGGGTGCGTTTACTTGCAGGCCTTCGGGACCGGGTCCGAGCTGAGAGCCGGGCTGACGAAGTGGATCGGCTACTACAAGCCGGGCGCCTACACAGCGCCCTGCTGGAGCGAACTCCTGACCAGGCGCCTGGCGTAGTTGGGACGACGACTTTGGAGGCTCGAAGACACCAAGGATCAACCTTATCCAGACCGTCAAGCTGTCCGATGGTTGGCGACCACCTCACCTGCGATGATCGCGTCCACCCGCGCGCTGCGGCATCACCGCCGCCGATTGTGTGGGATGCAAATTAGACTCGCGCCTAGAGAGGGGCTCATTTATAAGATTTAGCAGCGACTTACTCGGCGACAGTGATGAACTTCTGCGTAACCCGTCCGGTGCAGTGGCCCGGCTGGAAACGGAGAGGACACGGCCATGGAGTGCGCGTTACTCTCAGATGTTTGGATAGCGGGAGCCTATTGCCCGCGTGAGATGATATCGAGCGGCTGGCGCTCGGTCTCGGCGACGAAGTCGAGCCGGACCGAACCCGATGCAGCGAAGAGATCGCAACGCCCTCACCGGCCATTGTGCGGCGGCGACCGGGCAGCGTGTGTTGAGCGTTATTCCTTATTTCCTTGGACGCAGCCCCAATGGCGGTAGCGATCGCCCTCATCCTGGTCGCCGTCGGCTCCGTCGCGTTCCACATGCTGAGCCCGTGGTGGTGGACGCCGATCGCGTCCAACTGGACCTACATCGACGACACGCTGATCGTGACCTTCTGGATCACCGGCGTCGCCTTTACCGTCATCGTGTTGTTCATGGCGTATTGCGTGGTCAGGTTTCGGCAGCGCCCCGGCCACAAGGCCGAGCATGAACCGGAAAACAAGCGGCTCGAATGGTGGCTGACGATCGGCACGACGGTCGGCGTCGCAGCGCTGCTCGCGCCCGGTCTGATCGTCTGGCATCGCTTCATCACCGTGCCGGCGGACGCGACCGAGATCGAGATTGTCGGCCAGCAATGGCAATGGACGTTCCGCCTGCCTGGCCATGACGGGCGACTGGGCACAGTCTCTGTCCGCTTCATCGATCCGGACAATCCGCTCGGCATCGATCCTTCCGACCCAGCCGGGCAGGACGACGTGATCGTCGAAGGTGGGGAACTGCATCTTCCCATCGGCCGCCCGGTCAAGGTGCTGCTACGCGCCATCGACGTGCTGCACAATTTCTACGTGCCGGAGTTCCGCGCGAAGATGGACATGGTGCCCGGCCAGGTCACCTTCTTCTGGTTCACGCCGACGCGCACCGGCACCTTTGAGGCTGTCTGCGCAGAGCTTTGCGGCCTCGGCCATGCGGTAATGCGCGGGCGCGTCGTGGTGGTAGAGGAAGCCGAGTACCAAGCGTGGCTCGAGCGTCAACCCACCTTCGTGCGTCGCTTGGCAGCAGTGAGATAGGGCCGCCAGGAGGGGATACGATGAGCACCGCATCCGGATCCGTCGATGGCATCCCGGCAGCTGAGGTCCCCGATGTCGAGCTGTACCATCCCAGAAGCTGGATCACGCAGTGGGTCTTCTCCCAGGACGCCAAGATTATAGGCATCCAGTACGCGCTGACGGCGACGGCGATCGGCTTGGTTGCGCTGGTGCTGTCCTGGCTGATGCGGCTGCAGCTCGGTTTCCCGGGCGTCTTCGATTTCATCACCCCGGCTGAGTATTATCAGTTCATCACCATGCACGGCATGATCATGGTGGTTTACCTGCTGACCGCGCTGTTCCTCGGCGGCTTTGGCAACTACCTGATCCCGCTGATGATCGGCGCGCGGGACATGGTGTTCCCCTACATGAACATGCTGTCCTACTGGATCTACCTGCTCGCCGTCCTGGTACTGGTGACGAGCTTCTTCGCTCCTGGCGGGCCGACCGGCGCGGGATGGACGCTCTACCCGCCGCAATCAATCCTGTCGGGCACGCCGGGCGGGCAGGATTGGGGCATCATCCTGATGCTGCTGTCGCTGATGCTGTTCATTATCGGCTTCACCATGGGCGGGCTGAACTACGTGGTGACCGTGCTGCAGGCACGCGCGCGCGGCATGACATTGATGCGCATGCCGCTGACCGTCTGGGGCATCTTCACCGCGACGGTGATGGCGCTGCTCGCCTTCCCCGCGCTCTTCGTCAGCGCGGTGATGATGCTGCTCGACCGCCTGCTCGGCACTAGCTTCTTCATGCCGGCATTGGTCGAGATGGGCCAGCGGTTGAACCATGAAGGCGGCAGCCCGCTGCTGTTCCAGCACCTGTTCTGGTTCTTCGGCCATCCGGAGGTCTACATCGTGGCGTTGCCTGCCTTCGGCATCGTCTCCGACCTCATCAGCGTGCATGCGCGGCGCAACATCTTCGGCTACCGTATGATGGTCTGGGCCATCATCATCATCGGCGCGCTGAGCTTCGTCGTCTGGGCGCACCACATGTATGTCAGCGGCATGAACCCCTATTTCGGGTTCTTCTTCGCCACCACCACGCTGATCATCGCCGTGCCGACGGCGCTCAAGGTCTACAACTGGCTGCTGACGCTGTGGCGCGGCGACATCCACCTGACCGTGCCGATGCTGTTTGCGCTGGCCTTTATCGTGACCTTCGTCAATGGCGGCCTGACCGGCCTGTTCCTCGGCAATGTCGTGGTGGACGTGCCGTTGTCGGACACCATGTTCGTCGTCGCCCATTTCCACATGGTGATGGGCGTGGCGCCGATCTTCGTCATCTTCGGCGCCATCTACCACTGGTACCCGAAGATCACGGGACGGATGCTGAATGAGGTGTTGGGTCGCATCCACTTCTGGGTCAGCTTCCTCGGGGCCTATCTGATCTTCTTTCCGATGCACTATATCGGCCTGCTCGGCGTACCGCGACGCTATCACGAGATCGGCGAGACAGCCTTCGTGCCGGCCTCCGCCCACACGCTGAACGCCTTCATCAGCGTCATGGCGCTGATCGTGGGCGCGGCGCAGATCGTCTTCCTGTTCAACCTCGCCTGGAGCGTCCGGCGCGGCCGGCCCGCGGGCGACAATCCCTGGAATGCCGCGTCGCTCGAATGGCAGACGACGCAGACGCCGCCGCCGCATGGCAATTGGGGGCGGGACCTGCCGGTGGTCTATCGCTGGGCCTATGACTACAGCGTCCCAGGTGCCGCGCAGGATTTCATTCCGCAGAACCAGCCGCCCGCGAAGGCCGCGGAATGACCGCCATCATCCTCTACGTCGCCGTCATCGGCAGCATCGCGGCCTGGTGGCTGTCGCGGCAGCGGTTGATGGCGAAACCGTGGCTGGAGGTCGGCGCGGCAGGCGAGGCGCCGGGCACCGGTGCCTCCGAAGTTCCGCCGGCCAAGCTTGGGCTCTGGGTATTCCTGGCGGTGGTGGGTGCGCTGCTGACGCTGTTCGTCAGCGCCTACCTGATGCGGATGCACATGTCGCAGGATTGGCGCCCCTTGCCGACGCCGTGGATGCTCTGGTTCAACACGGTGCTGCTGGCACTCAGCAGCTTCGGGCTGCATCGCGCCCAGATGGCTGCGCGCATCGGCTGGCGGCAGGGCATCGAGGTCGGGCTTATCGCTGGCGGACTCGCCGCGCTGGGCTTTTTGGCCGGGCAGTATCTCGCCTGGCAGCAGGTGATGGCGGAAGGCTTCGGCGTCGCCACCAACCCTTCCAGCTCCTTCTTCTACCTGATCACAGCGGTGCACGGCCTGCATCTGCTGGGCGGGCTCGTCGTCCTCGGCAGGACCGCATATCGCACAGCGCGCGGTGCGGTGCTCGCGCAGCTTTGCCTCAGCGTCGAGCTATGCGCCACTTACTGGCATTTCCTTCTCGTGGCCTGGATCGCGCTGTTCGGCCTGTTGCTGCACGGATAAGGGAGGTTCGCGACGATGGAAGGCATCGCTCAGGCGCAATCCGCCCAACGGCCCGAAGGCATGGAAGGCTTCGTGGCGGATTGGAGTTCCGACCAGCGGGCGTTCAAGAACGTCTCCTGGGGGAAGGCCATGATGTGGATCTTCCTGCTCAGTGACACCTTCGTGTTCGGCTGCTTCCTGCTCTCCTACATGACGGTGCGGATATCCACGCGGGTGCCCTGGCCGAATCCGAGCGAGGTCTTCGCGCTCGAGATCTTCGGCACGCATATGCCGCTGATCCTGATCGCCATCATGACCTTCGTGCTGATCACCAGCAGCGGCACCATGGCGATGGCGGTCAATTGCGGCTATCGCCGCGACCGAGGGCGCACCGCGATCCTGCTGGTCGTGACAGCGCTACTGGGTGCGACCTTCGTCGGCATGCAGGCCTTCGAGTGGTCCAAGCTGATCCATGAGGGCGTGCGGCCCTGGGGCAACCCGTGGGGCGCCGAGCAGTTCGGGTCCGCCTTTTTCATGATTACCGGCTTTCACGGAACGCATGTCACGATCGGCGTCATCTTCCTCCTGATCGTCGCGCGCAAGGTCTGGCGCGGGGACTATGACACGGGCAGGTCGGGGTTCTTCACCAGCCGCGGCGGCCGCTACGAGATTGTCGAGATCACCGGCCTGTACTGGCACTTCGTCGACCTCGTCTGGGTCTTCATTTTCGCGCTGTTCTATCTCTGGTAGGAGGCGAGGCATGGCGCATGTAGCAGATGCACATGGGGAGCACACCGCGGCGATCGGTGTCCCGATCGCGCATGAGGTCGGCCAGCAGCATCCGATCCGGCTCTACCTCGTAGTCTGGATCTGGTTGTTCATCCTCAGCACCTTCTCCTACCTGGTGGACTTCTTCCATCTCCAGGGAATGCTGCGCTGGTCGCTGATCCTGCTGTTCATGATGCTCAAGGCGGGGCTGATCGTGGCCATCTTCATGCACATGAAGTGGGAGAGGCTGGCGCTTGGCTACGCCATCCTGGTGCCGCCGGTGGCGGTGCTGATCTTCGTCGCGATCATGGTGCTGGAAGCCGACCATACGCTGTTGTCGCGGCTGCAGTTCTTCAGCCGCGATCCTGGCTGAGACGTGGCTCGGCGACCAGCAGGGTCACCGGGCCATCGGGATCAGGCATCAACCACCCGTCGGTACAAGTGCCAGGTGGCATGCCCAAGCAATGGCATGACGACGGCGAGCCCGACAAACAGCGGCAGGCATCCAAGGGCGAGAAGAGCCGCGACGATGACGCCCCAAGCTGCCATCGGCACCGGATTGCGAAGCACCGCTCGTACCGAGGTCAGTACTGCGACGCGAAGCCCGACATTGCGGTCGAGCAGCAGCGGGAAGGAGACGACGGTGAGCATGAGGATGATGAGTGCGAAGAAGAACCCCACCACATTCCCCCACAGGATCAGCCGCCATCCGGCGCCGGTGGTCAGCACCTGCCCGAGCAGGGCCCAGAAGGAATTGGGAAGTTCATCGCCCATGGTCCCTCGATAGACCGCCTGCGCCGCAAAGAGCCAGAAGACGAAGATCACGCACATCACCACGCCGAGCGCTGCGATCGAGCCGATCGCCGGCGAGCGGAGGACATCGAAGGTGTTGAGCCAAGTGGTCGGTAGCCCCTTCTCGTGCCGTCGGCTCAATTCATAGATGCCGAGGGCGGCGATCGGCCCCATAAGCGACAATCCGGCGACCAGGGGGTAGAGCAGTGGCAGTAGCGCGCCACCGGATGCTGCTCTAGCCGCAACGAATCCGACGATCGGGTAGATCACGCCAAGAAAAATTAGCTGCGTCGGCATCTCCATGAAATCCTCGTAGCCCTTTACCAGAGCGATCCGGATGTCTGAAAAGCCAATTGCGCGAACGACAGGCTCAACCTGGTCGGGGTTGGCCTGGGAAGCCAGCGAGACCTGGGCCATCGCGTTACCTCCTCATGAACCACACGCAGCCTCCACCACCGCGACGTGGCGTCACGGGGGATAGCCGGCAGCCTGTGGTGTCGAGGTGACCAAGTGTCCGTCGAACGACAGGCTCACGGGCCATCAACTGCGACCCGTCTGGTAGCATATCGGATGGCGTTTCGCACGCGCTGATAACGTGTGAATGGCTGATCCAAAGATACCCTGAGTGTCTGGCCGGCCGAGGTCCCCTGTGGAGCATCGCCACCCCGGGGTTACCCTCCGGTTCTTCGCGTGGGGAAGGTTGTCGGGCAGTTTGTACGGCCATCAACGAGGCCGCGGCGAGGTAGTCTCGCGGGCCGCAGCGTGTTCCCCAAACCGAGCAACGGTTAACGCGTAGAACAGCGCCACCAAACCGAGAAGAACGACAAGAAGCGCCCGCGATCGCAGCCGCCGGCGCAACAACGCCAACCGCACGATATCGCTGTCGTGCTGTTGCGGCTCGGTACGGGAAAGGCGCTGGCTGTTCGTCACCTGCCGCGCGTCCACGAGGATACCGAATACCACGATACCATCCTGCGAGGGGATTCGCACGGATCGCCTGCAGCACAGCGAGTTACGGTTCCTGGAGATCGCCCGCGCCCTGATGCTGCGGCCCCGATTTCTGCTACTCGACGAGCCAGTCGCGAGACTCTAGGCAGACGAGATCCGCAGCCTTGCATCACCGATCTGCGCCAGCAGCCAACAGGGCACCGGCGTTCTGCTGGTCGAACGCCATGCGGACCTCATCTTCGACATCTGTGACCAGGTCACCGTGCTCAATCTCGGCCGTGAGTTGGCCGCAGGCAGGCCGGCCGGAACGCGCGTTCATTCGGACGTGGTCAGTTCTATCTCGACTCCTGAGATGCTGCTCTATATCTGCGACATGGCCGTCGGCCACGGCAAGATCGCCGTACTGCACGTTGTGGGTATCCAGATCGGCGCGGGCGAGGCGGTATCTGAAGTTGACCCGCTTTAGTGGACACCCCGAGGCTTGAGACGGAGGTGTCTGAGATGCTGAGATTCAGAGTGCCCTACCCGCCAGAGTTCCGGCGGTAGATAGTGGAACTGGTTCGGTCGGGACGAACCCCGCAGGAACTTGCGCGTGAATTCGAGCCGAACGCGCAGTCGATCGCGCATTGGGTTCGCCAGGCGGATCGTGAGGCCGGAGCGAGCAAAGGCGGCGGGACGATCAGCGCCGAGCGCGAGGAGCGGAGCCGGCTCCGCCGTGAGAACCATCGCCTGCGCCAGGGGCGGAACATTCTGGCAAAGGCGGCGGCCTGGTTCGCGCGGGACAAGACCCCGTCCGGGTCTTCGAATTCATGAGCGCGCACCAGGCCGAATTCCCCATCCGCGTCATGGCCCGCGTGCTGCGGGTCTTGGCCTCCGGCTACTACGCGTGGCGCAGCCGGCCGGCCTCGGCGCACGCCCAGGCGGATGCCGCCCTGCTGCGCCGGATCCGCACGATCCATGCCGGCTCCCACGGGACCTACGGCGCGCCGCGAGTGCATACCGAGTTGCAGGCCGAGGGCACGGCGAACGCCCGCAAGCGCGTGGCGCGGCTGATGCGCCAGGCGGGGCTGCGCGGTGTGTCGCGGCGCCGTTTCCCGACCACGACGCGGCGCGAGCCGGGGCATAGGCCGGCGAACCACCTCATCGGTCGGGTCTTCACGGCGCCGGCGCCGAACCTGCTCTGGGTGGCCGACATCACCTACATGCC
The DNA here is from genome assembly GCF_039839775.1 of Roseomonas sp. CAU 1739. NCBI lineage: Bacteria > Pseudomonadati > Pseudomonadota > Alphaproteobacteria > Acetobacterales > Roseomonadaceae > Roseomonas > Roseomonas sp. CAU 1739. The sequence continues at coordinate 3,433 of NZ_JBDOQQ010000037.1, read as the reverse complement.
GACCGCCGCAGGCTTCCTGTTCCTCGCTGTCGTCCTCGATGCCTGGTCGCGGCGCATCGTCGGCTGGGCGATGGCGAACGACCTGCGCACGCAACTCGTCCTCGATGCTCTCGACATGGCCGTCACCACGAGGAAACCGGCGGATGTCGTGCATCACAGCGACCAGGGCAGCCAATACACCTCTGTGGCCCTCGGGATGCGATGCCGCGAGGCCGGCGTCCGCCCCAGCACGGGATCGGTCGGCGATGCCTACGATAACACGCTGGCCGAGGCGTTCTTTGCCACGCTCGAGTGCGAACTGCTCGACCGGCGCCGCTTCCGCTCCCAGGCCGAGGCCCGCATGGCCGTGTTCCACTTCATCGAGGGCTTCTACAATCCGACCAGTCGCCACTCGTCGCTTGGCTACCTCTCGCCCATCGAATTCGAAGCGAGGAAGATACTCATGAAGGACTGACCGCTACCCCCAAACCGTCCACGGAAGCAGGGCAACTTCAAACGACCGCGGCTCACACCCGCTCAGTAGCACAAGGCGCTCCTACACCACGCGATGGGACACGACCGAAACACCGACCAATTGTGCGCCATGGCGATGAGCTCGCCTTAGCCATTGCAGAACCCTGGCATTGTCATACAAAGCGGGATTGCCAGCTGCCGGGACGAAGATACGTTCGTAAGCTCTGTACTCCGAGGGCAGCGGCCCCGCCATAATGGCGACTCCCGCCGTGCTCAGGACCGGGCCCGCCTCGGCCGCGATGATCTGCCATGCATAGACATCTGAACCTTGTAGTGAGTTGGCGCTACGCATCACCTCCACTATCGATGTGAACGAGGTCAGTCCGAAATCTGGCGTGAGAAGGATTCCGATCCTCATGCTATCATTCTTCACTACCTGAGCGCGCGCGCAAGAATTCAGCGATCGCGCGATATCCGCCATCGAAGGCGTCGATACAGCGAAGGCGGTTGGCTAACGCAGGCTTTGGCGCATCTGGTGGTCAGGCTGGACGGCGCGCCCCAGAGAATTTCGTTTCCCAGTTCCTACCGCTGCTCCATTCTTCTCTCTCAACCTGTCTCTCATACCAACTTCCGTAGCCTTTGACTCACAAGGGGGATTCCCCGACGCGACCGCGATGTGATTCAAACTGGTGAGCATCGGAGGCTCACCATGGCGCGCGCTATTGCCCTGCGTTCCGACTTCAGCGCTGCCGAGCTTCGTCGCCTTGCGCGGCGGAGCAAGGATGCGGCGCAAGCTCGCCGCCTGCTGGCGCTGGCGGCGATTTATGACTGTGGCACGCGCTCGGAGGCGGCGCGCCTAGGCAACGTCACCTTGCAGATCGTCAGGGACTGGGCGGTGCGGTTCAACGGCGAGGGGCCCGAGGGCCTGATCGACCGCAAGGCGCCCGGCCCGACGCCGCGGTTGACCGGATCGACAGCGGTGACCTGGGTCCGTGACAGCAACTGCGCACCGCGCTGCGCAAGCCAGCGCACCAGATCCGTGACGATGCGCGAGGCAAAGAGGATGCCCGAACCCTCGGCCTCCAGGATTCGCGAGAAGGCTTCGATGCGCAGCATCGGAAATGACTGACGGGCGGTTGCCGAATCGATCTCGCGCAGGGCCAGCCCGAACTCGGCCTGCGTCGCGGCGACGGCATCGATCCAGTTCTCCTGCCCGCTCGACAGGAGGTGGACGGAGGGCGTTCGTTCGAGGTGGGTGACGTCAAGGTCGGACCATAACTCGTCCCAGGCGGCGAAGGCCTGCGGGATCAACCGGGCATAGCCCCGCATCTCGCCATAGGCGTGGCGGATGATGCGGTGTTCGTCGAAGGACGAGCCGAGTGGATTCGGCAAGCCACCCTGTTCGATGACCGTCACCGCAAACCCACGTCGCGTCAGCGCCCACGCCGTGCAGAGCCCGGCGATGCCGCCGCCGACGACCAGAATGCGTCCCTTCCGGCGCGGTGCGCGCGCCGTCACTGGCGTACCGCGTCCATTGCCAGGGTGTATTCATGCTCTCGCACGCTATAGGCGATGCCGGCCCGTGTGCCCCAAGTGTTGATGGGGAAATACAGGGGAACGATCGCCTGTTGGTCGGTGATCCCGCGGTCGGCCACCTGGCGCACCAAAGCCTCCCGCGCGGCCTCATCGATCGTGCGGCCAGCTTCGTCGATCAGCGCATCGGTGCGGCTGTCGGAGAATTGCCCCCAATTCCCCGAGCCGATCCCGCGCTGTCGGTCCTGCGTATGCAGGATGCGCTGCAACTGCGTCAGCACCTCGCTGCGCGCGGAAAGCGAGCCGCTCAGCGTGGCGCTGAATTCATGCCGTGCGGCGCGCGAGAAGTAGATGGCCGAGGGCATGGCATCGACCCGTGTGCGAATGCCGATGCGCGTCCACATCTGACTCACCGCCCGAGCACCTGCGCGTCGAGCGGATAGCGGTTGTTCGGCCCCGACAGGGCGAGGTCGAAGCCGGCGGCCAAGCCGGCTTCCTGCATCAGACGTCGCGCCGCCGCGATGTCCGCGCGGGGCACCTCTGGCTGCGGCCGCAATGCCGGATACACCGTCGGTACCGCCTGGCCATGAAGCAGACGCTCGGTCAACGCCGCGCGGTCAATCGCCAGGGACATTGCCCGCCTGACACGCACATCCTGGAGCGGATTGTTGGGCAACGGCCGACCCTGCGCATCCGTGACGTTGGGCGACTCGCTTCGCCCCACATCGAGGCCAAGATAGTAGAAACCTACGCCGGGGGCCGACGACAATCGCAGGTCGTCGCGGCGCCGCAGTGTCTCGATATCGGCGCCGCTGACGAAGTTGATCATGTCGACATCGCCGGCCAGGAGGGCAGCGCTACGCGCGCCATTGTTGATGATCGGCCTGATGACGACCGACTGCCATTCCGGTCTGTCGCCGGCATAGGACGGGTTGCGCTCGAGGACGATGGCGCTGCCGCGGCTACGGGACACCAGGCGGTAGGGGCCGCTGCCAATAGTGGCTGCGCCTGAATCATAGTCAGCTTTCGTCGCGGCGGCAGCCGTCGCACGGGACAGGATGGCGACGGAGCGCAGCGAGTGCATGAGCAGCGGCGCTGGTGCATTCGTTCGCAGCCGAAGCCGCCGCTCATCGAGCACCTCGACCGTGCTGATATCCTGCAGATACCAGCGAAAGCTCGACGGACTGCCCGGTACGTCGCGGGCGCGCTCGTAGGAGAAGGCGACATCGTCGGCAGTTAGCGGCGCGCCATTGTGGAAGGTGACGCCGGACCGCAGGGTCACCTCCCACGTCAGGTCGTCAATGTTCGTCCACTCCAGGGCGACTGGAGTGCGCCCCTTGGGGTGGACAGATTGAGCGATTGAAATTGACGGGCCTTGCTGGGCTTCCGAAGGATGGAAGCTATGACGAAGCATCGATCACACAGCGCCGCGTTCAAGCGGCAGGTA
>NZ_JBDOQQ010000036.1:0-22203 GCF_039839775.1 Roseomonas sp. CAU 1739 | reverse complement strand
CCTGGCGGGATCATCTAACCCCCCCACCAAGGACACCCATCACCACCGCGGGGTGGAGCAGCCCGGTAGCTCGTCAGGCTCATAACCTGAAGGTCACAGGTTCAAATCCTGTCCCCGCATCCACTAATTCCGAACTCAAGAACATATCCAGCCCATCTGCACCCGCAGGTGGGCTTTTCGCGTTTCGAGCCCCTGGCCGAACCTCGGCACCGGCGTAGCCCGCGGCACGCAGCATCGCCGCCAGGTGGCCGATCAGCTCGATCCTCGGCACCGTGGCCCCCTCGGCAGGCGGATGCACCTCCACCCGGTCGATCAGTTCGCGGATCGCCTCGACGATTTCAGGCCCGCCCTCCGCGGACAGCGCCTCGCGCAGCCGCGCCACCTTGGTCCGGTAGACCTCGGCCAAGTTGCCGTGCAGCCGGGGAAACGCTGGTCCGCTGCCGGCAGCAGCGACCTCGGCCTCCAACACTGCCCGCCGTGTCTCCAGCGCCTCCATCCGCGACCGCACGCTGGCGATGGGCGTGCCCTCGGCCAGCGCGTCCACCAAGCGTTCGAGCTGCGACCGCACGCGATCGAGCTCGGCTCGACGCGTCGTCAATCCCGCTGTCGCCGCCGCAACTAGGCGGTTCCACTCGGCCGTGAACTCGGAAACAAAGGCGGCGACGTGATCCGGATGCATCAGCTCACTGCCCAGCGCCTCCAGCACCTGGGCCTCGAGACGGCTGCGCCGGACGCGCGCGCGGTTGCCGCATGGGCCACGCCGCTCGGCGGTCTGGCAGGCGAGGTAGTCCCGGCCGATCGCGACGAAGCTCGCGCCGCAGGTGCCGCAGGAGATCTTGGCGGTCAGCACGTGCCGGGGGCGGCGGTCCTGCCAGCGTGGGCCCGTGCGACCGGACGATCCTGCAAGCGGGCTGCATTCGGGGCGGGCCACGGCGGCGAGCCGCGCCTGAGTGCGCTCCCACAGGTCCTGCTCGATGATGCGGAGCTCCGGCACGGCCTCGACGACCACGTCGGCCTCGCCGTTCTGCCGCGCGACCCGGCGGCCCGTCGACGGATCCTTGATCCAGCGGCGGCGGTTCCAGACCAGTTCGCCGATAAAGAGCCGGTTCCGCAGGAGACCCGTGCCGACACGGGCATGACCGCGGATCGCTCCCTCCGACCAGAAACCCCCTCGAGGACGTGAGACCTGCTCCTCGTTCAGGCGGCGAGCGATGGCGATCGGGCTGTGCCCGCCGGCAAACTCCTGGAAGATCCGCTGGACGACCGACGCCTGAGCGGGATCGGCCTCGCGCAGCCCGCGCTCCGGTTCCCCGTTCTGGCCGATCGGGCCACGCACCACGCGGTAGCCGTAGCAGAGTCCGCCGCCGCTGCGGCCCTCCCGCACCCGCCCCTCGAGGCCGCGGCGGGTCTTGTCGGCCAGGTCCTTGAGGTAGAGCGCCCCCATCGTGCCCTTGAGGCCGACATGGAGCTCGCTGATCTCGCCCTCGGCGAGCGTGACGATCCGTACGGCCGCGAAGCGCGCCTGCTTGAAGAACCCGGCGATGTGCTCCTGATCCCGGCTGAGACGGTCCAGGCTCTCGGTCAGCACGATGTCGACCTCGCCCCCCCGCAGCGCCGCCAGCAGCGCCTGATAGCCAGGAGGACGGCTCCATAAACCCGGAGATGTGGCCGAGGGTGCTGGCCGAGACGAGAGATGGTGGCGGCGAATGGATTGGCGGCGCGGTGTTCGGCGCCTGGTGGCTGCGATGGTTGCCGGCCGGTGGGTGTGTCGCTACGCCGGCGCGGCCTTGCTGCTGAGCCAGACGAACCGCTTCAGGTTATAGGCGAGGTTGGCGAGGCCGATCTTCACCCGCGCCCTGGCGATGCCGATGGTTCGCACGACCAGCGCCATCGGCCCCTTCTGCCGGGCAAAGACGTGCTCGACGGCCGAGCGCACCGCCGATTTGCGAGCATTGGCCCGCCGCGTCCGCGCCGCCATCGGCCGCCCCGGCGGTTTCTTGCGGTGGATCCGCGAGACCAGCCCGCGCGCGGCCAGCCACGCCTCGTTCTTCGCCGAGCGATAGGCGGTGTCGGCCCAGACATCGCCAGCGGTGTTGTCGGCATCGATCACCTCCGCCAGCCTCGCACCGTCATGGGCCGCGGCGTGGCTGGCGGTCCAGCCGCGGATCAGGCCGTGCCGGCGATCGATCGCGACATGGTTCTTGTAGCCGAAGGCTGGAACCGCGAGATCGACCTGCGGCGCGCCATCCTCGCGCGGCCGGGCCTTGGAGAACTTCACCGTCCAGCGCGCATCGCGGTCCTTCTGGCGCAGCTTCGCGGGCTTCTCCGCCCAGCCCTCAGGGATCTGCCCAGCCTTGATCGCCGCCCGCTCCGCCTCGGTGTTGCGCTGCTTCGGCGCGGCGACGATGGTCGCGTCCACGATCTGCCCGCCCATCGCCAGGTAGCCGGCGGCGCGCAGCGTGGCATCGAATTGCGCGAACAGCCGCTCGACCGCGCCGGCGCGCTTCAGCGCCTCGCGGAACGTCCAGATCGTGTTGGCGTCCGGCACCGGGTCGGCCAGCCCGAGGCCAAGGAAGCGCATGAATGAGAGGCGGTCCTTGATGAGGTACTCGCAGCGCTCGTCCGACAGACCGTGCATCGCCTGCAGCAGCAGAATCTTGAACATCAGCACGTGATCGAAGGCAGGACGGCCACCCCTCGCGCCGTCCGCGCGCAGCACCGCACGCTCCAACTCCGCGCGGAACATGGCGAAATTCACCAGGGCCGCGATCCGCTCGAGATCATCGCCCTTGGCCGACAATTCGCGTAGCCGCTCCTCGACGTCGAAGAACCCAGGCTGCCGACCCATCGCTCCACCCCGCGTTAATCCGCCTCAGTGAATCAGCCGCCGGTCATCGTGACGAGGGGTTTCTGGAGCCATCCAGGACGCAGCGCCGTCGCTCCTGACACGGCGTGGTCAGTGAACGCTCCGACGACCTGCCAGCCCTCGCGCTCGGCCCGCGCGCGGCAGATCCGCACCTGATCCTCGATCGAGGCATCGCGCTGGTTCTCTGACGAGTACCTGGCATAGAGCCCGCAGCGGAGGCGTGCGGTGCTGGGTGTCGATCCGGGACGGTCCGTGCTCATCGGTTGCCCTCCTCCCAGCGGTCGAACTCTGCAGCGAAGGCCCGTTCGGCCCGGCCGGCGAGACGCTCGCGTCGTCTGGCGATCCGGTCTCCGTGTCGAAGCGCGGCATGCAGGCAGGACGCCTCGGCGTAGTGCTGCACCGAGACCTCGGCGGTATGTCCCATGACGTCGGCGGAATCCATGGCGAGTTCAGGAGAGCGGCGCGAGGCGCTCGCCCGCAACCACTTTCGAAAATCGTGCGGCCCGTGTGCCTCTCCGTACCAGGCAAAGGTGTGCCGCTCGGCGATTCCGCGAATCGCGTCAGGCGCCATCGCGCCACGCATGCCGAGCCAGACCCTGTCCGTGGTCCCGGCCTTGGGGAAGCGGGGCCGGGCGTGTTCCAGGTAGTCGGTCAGCATCCGCGACGTCTCGGTATCGAGCGGGAAATCCAGCACGCGGCCGTTCTTGGTGTGCTCGCCCGGAAACCGCAGGTGCCACGATGCATCGGCGCGGTGTTCCAAATGCCTGTCCGTCGTCATCTGCCAAAGGCTGCGCAGCCGTGGGGCCCGGGAAAGCAGGATCGCGAGTACGGCCGCATCCCGAAGCGCACGCCATTTTCGGGGGCCGTCCGCAAGGACAATGCCCTGACGATGCAGCCGACGCACGCGGACCATGACCTCGGCGACTCACGCACGATTACCGGCTTGGGCATGCCCCGGATCGCGCGCTTGAGGGAGATCCCGCCCGGCCGGGTCACGAAGCGCCAGTCGCGCTCGGGCACCAGCAGACGAAGAACGGCGCCGAGGTTGCGCAGCATCTGTCGCCGAGTGGTGGGCGCCAAGCCACGTGCCTTGTTCTCCTTGCGCCATGCGGTCACCCGTTGAGGCGTCGTCCTGTCGCCCGGCCCCTCGGCCTCGAAGAGTGTGTTGTTGCGGCCAAGGAAGTCCAGAAACTGCCCGTAGGTCTGCGTGTAGCTCACGATGGTCGCGGCGCGGAGGTGTGCGGCCTGGCCGTATTCGCCGGACCCGTCGTCGTCCGGCGCCAGCGCCCGTTCGAGCGCAGACCGGTCTGCCAGTGGCCAGTCCCCTAAGGGAAGTGAGCAGATCTGCCTGACCTGGGTCATGTGGCCCTCGGGCGCCAACGCGCGAGGTCGATTGGAAGTCCCACAGGCGCCGTGGTCGACTGGGCGCGGCGGCAGCGTCTGGCTATGGCGTCGCTCAGGCGCTGCGCCGCGCCCTTGCGATTCGTCCGGCGATAGTGCCGCAGCGCCACCTCGAAGCCGGCATGACCGAGCAGCACACGGACATCCTCAAGAGCATGGGGATGGTCCTCGAGCACGATCGCCGCCGCGATCGCGCGGAAATCGTGAGCGGTCATTCGCTCGCCAGTGTGCTCGTGGATCGTGTCGGCAATCGCATCGGAAAGGTGATTCTTGGCGCGCGGTCGGTCAGCACTTTCACGGTTCGGGAACACCCACGACATCGTCGGATGAGGACCGAGTGGGCGGAACTTCTGCAGATACTCTTTCACCGTTTCCGCCGCGCGACCGCGTAGCCAGCTTTCGACGAGCTGGCCGTTCTTGTTGGCGACGACGCGCAGATGGACCTCTGCCGCCGCTGGACCGTTCCCGTCGGTGACCAAGAGTTCGTCGCCCAGGCGAAGCCCGGCCAGATCCTGCACGCGCAACGGCAGCTGGAGCTCGATCTCGATCGCCGCTGCCAAGGCCGCCATCCAGCACGCTTCGCGCGGCTTAGGCGGGTGATCGACGCCCTGCTTGCTGGTCCAGCCCGTCCGCAGGCGGCGAGCCTTGCGCATCAGCAACGACGGCAGAAGCATGAGCTTCGCCTGGAGGTCGGGATCGGACAGGCGGTCGAGCAACCTGGCCAGGTCCTCGCCGATCTCCCGCTGGCGCTTGGGGCGGTACACCGTGAGCATGCGGCGCAGCTTTGCGTCAGCCTCCCCCGAAAGCCGGTAGCGGGCGGCGAGCGATCGGACCGTATCCGCGAGCATGCCAACCTCGTGCGTCGGCAAGGTCTGCGTTGGCCGATTCGGATGGGGCTTGCCCAGGCGCTGGCGATGCCAGCGTAGGGTCTGCTTGGTAGCGTCGAAGTGCATCAGGTCCGCCAGCCGCGTGATGGACTCAGGCGTACGGCCGGTCTCGACCAGACCCCAGAGCAGGAGGCGGATACCTTTGCGGCGAGTTTCGACCGTCGCCGGGCTCGCAGGCTCATGGCCTACCTCATCGTCCTCCTCCGCCTCCTCCGGGCTCCGCGCGAGCCACGCCAGATACTCCTCGATTTCCGCCTGAAGGCCGGCCGGATACGAGGCGAGAGGCAGCGCCTGGACCCGCCCCTCGACCGGACCTAGGGCCAGTTCGATTTCCGGCCAGCCGGGGACGAGCCCTCGCATCCTGTTCCACTGCCGCGCCGCCTCGCGGACATCCGCGCGCGTGTTCGCGCCGCCGCGGCTCTCCGTGCGATGGCGCAGGAAGTCCTCGAGGCTGGAGTTGGTGACCGCGCCGGGCGGCACGTCCTTCGCGGCGCAGTACTCCATGAAGGCGCGCAGACGATGCGGATGGAAGCGCGACGGCAGGTTCGCGATCAACGTCGCCCAGGCCGGATCGGAGACCGGTTCGCGGCGCCGAACAGGTGCCAAGAGGCCGAGGCGGCGCAGCACGAAACGCAGGCTGGCCCGATAGTTCTGGAGGGACTTGCTGGTAATGCCGAGTCCGATGGCGCTGGCGCCGTCGATCATGGGCAGGCAGGTGCCCGGATCGAGCCGCAGGGTCGCCGGCGACTTCTTGCCGCCGATCCGGCAGATGACCATCAGGGCCGAGGTGAGCGTGCGTCTCCGGGAGGGCGGCAGGTCCTCACACGCCTCGAGTTGGCGCAGGGCCTCGGCTATGGTCGGTGCGGTGATCGGGGAGTTATTCATGGCGAATTCCTGACCGTAGACCGGAAGGCGGACATTTTGGAAGAAGGTACTTAGGTAAATCCCGTCTTTACGCAGGTTCCATTGTCAAAATTTAGAGGTAAATACTTGATAAGGCTACCCGGTCGAGGGCCTTTGCAGCCCATGCCAGCCACGAGCACCGCCGCGAGGTCAGAGACGCTGTAGTAGCGGCGGGAGCGGCGGATCTCGGGATGGGTCAATCCGGCATTGTCCCAGCGGCTCAGCGTCCTGAGGTTGCGCCCAACGAGGGCGGCGAAGGTGGCGGCCGGGATGTCCTTGGGGTTGATGTCGTGGTTCGGCTCGTTCGGCGCGACAACAGCATCGAGCGAGGCAGTTGCGTCTTTGGGTTCGTCGTGAACGGTCTGTTCTGACGCGACCGCCGGCGAGGCATGCCGGGTCACGCCGGCAGTTCCGCACCGTCTGAGCGATCAGTCGCTGCGGCCAACCAGAGCTCCTGGGCGCTCTGACGGGCCATCTCGGCGACGATGCGACGAAGCGATGCATCAACTGACGACGTACCGTCCGTCGGAGAGGGCGAACCTGACGAGGTGCCATCGCGAGCCGGGGCACCCGTATTCCTTGCCGACATGAAGGGCCGATCCCTGCGTCCTGCACGTCGGCGGGGACCCGTTTCGGCCGGCCTCCGGGACCACCTGGTGCCCGTTCCTTCGAGGCCGACCCGTCTCCCGCGACGGCGTCCGGACCCTGGAGCAGCCCGCGTTTCGCGAAGAGGAGATCAACTACCCCTGTTTTTCGCCGCTGATGCCACTCGTCGTCGAGGCGGGGCGGGGGTGGCCAAGTGGCGCGTCTGGTGCGGGGATGGTTCAGTATTTCTTGCGCGCGTTCCTGACCGCGTTGAGGACAGCATCAACCTGGTAGGCGGTAACGAGCGGCTTGCGCGGCCCATTCCCTGGCGCCGTCAGCCTGGCGATGACCGTGGGGCCGAGCTTGGTTGCCGCGTTCGGGGGGCGTACGCGGATGCTCTTGCGGCCGTTCCGCTCGGTCCGCTTTTGCATTCGGTCGGCCAAGCGCCTCGCCGTTGCGACCTCCGCAAGCAGTTCGGCCCTCTGCCTGTCATATTGACGGGCAAGTCGACCAATCAGGTCCTTAAGCGCCGGGCGCGAGCCGTCCGGCAATTCCACCCGCTTACGTTCATCGAGCCAGGCACCTGGTGCCAGGGTAAACTTGCTGAGTACCTTTGCTGCCAACTCGCGCGGCGGCTGCCCCTGGTCCGTATCCAGCTCGGCCATTTCCAGCAGCAGGTCCCTGTGGTCGAGACTTTTGCGCCCCGAGGCCGGCGGCGCGAAGCGCGCGGCTTTTCGCCAATTCGATCGTAGCTCGAGGGGAAGGATTGCCTCGATGCGCTCAGCATGGTCGCGGAAAATCGGCATCAACAGTTCGAGCAGGGGCCTGTCAGGGTTTGCCACGGTCATCCTGTGCAGCGAGAGGGAATCGGCGAACGGGCAGTTTACGTCGGGACCTTGCTCGACCGTGCGACAAAGTAGCTGCTGCACTGACGCACGAGGGCGCGACCGGCGTGGGCCGGATACGCTCGGCAAAGAAAGCGATGATCTGGGCATCGAGCCGATCGGTCTTGGCGAGGCGTCCGGTGGCGCGGGCGAAATCGCGGATCTGGCGTGGATTGACGACGGCGAGCGGCAGGCCTGCGGTGGCGATGGCGGCCGCCACGAGGGTCTCGAAGCCACCGGTGGCTTCGAGCACGACCAGGCTGGGCTGCAGGGGCGCGAGGCGCTTGAGCAATTGCTCAAGGCCGGGTCCGTCACGAGCAACGGCAAAGGCCTCGCCCGACGGGCGGATATGCACGTCGAGCTGATCCTTGGCGACATCGATGCCGACACAGCAGGGGGCGTCTTCGACCATGTCCCGTCCTTGCGAATGCGGGCTCGATCGGCGGCGGCTCCTCCGCGAGCGGCCCTGGCGACCGTTCGGGATTGAAAGGTCAGGGCTGGATGGGGCGCCTGGCTCCGGTACGGGCTCAAAGGCCCCAGGTTTCGGCGGGCTCCCACCCAACTCCAGCCTCGCCGGCAACCCACCAGCAGGCAACGACAAGATACAAGGTAGTCGCTCAGCCATGTGCCGCGTGCGCGACCTTCGCCGACGTTCTTCAGGCGACCACGCTTCAGCATGCGCCTGATCGTGCGACGGCACTTGCCCTCGATCCGAGCGAGTTCGCCGATGCCGAGGATGCGGTCCTCGAATTGCGCAGCGCGACTCATCGCGCCGACCTGCCGCCGCTGCTTTCGCCCAGGCGCTGGCACGGACGGGGAGCGCGTCGCTTGCTGCGTTGTTCATCCCAGAGTTCGCGTGCAGCCTGGCGGGCCAGCGCCCGCACGAGATCGAGGAGTTGCTCGCCAGGCGTCGCGCTGCCTTCCGGGCTGACGCCTGGGGGGCACGAATCCGACTTGTCGTGAGGAGCGGCCATGGGGGGGACGAAAGCCCCCCGCCCGCTTGTAGTCAGGTTCCTACGAAACGCCTCCGGCGGAACCTACCCTAGAAGGCGAATGCGGACCTGGGACTCTTCAACCACCTTGAACTGCCGGATGGCGAGCATCTTAGGTTCCAAATGTCTTGCCAGGTCGATCATGTCGCGCATAAGCTCCGGGTCCGTCATGAGGACCTCCGGTTTCGGCGGATTGCCCCTGGCCTGTTCGACGTTGTGAAGAATCATATCCAGCGCCATGCCCAGGTGTAGCACGGGATAGAGCGGGCGAACCACCTTGTGCTCGAAGCTGTGCGGGTCCGGGGAGCCTGGAGCCCGTGTCGTGACCCATGCTGTCGCGGCATTCAGCGATAGCTGGGCCAAGTCGACTGGCAAGGGCGGCGCATTCTCGCCGAACAGTGCCTGCTGGGCGAAGGGCCGCAGAATCCGCAAGGCGACGAGGTTGCGATTCAGGCGCTCATAGGTGCGGTCGGCCATTGAGATCATCTTGTTCGTGTCGTTCTGCACGTAGACGAGGCGCACCAGGATTCGCTTGTGGGCGAACGTCGGATCCGCCTCCGTTGCAGTGCGGAACATGCGGCTGACAAGGGCGACTTGGGCCTCGGATTGCCCGTCGCTGCCGGGCGCATCCTCGGGCCAGGCGATGAGCGCCAGAAGCGCTGCTTGTGCTTCGTACACATCGACCTGCGCGAGATCGAATTGGACCAATTGGGGCATGGACCCTGCATAGCGGGTGACCGAGCCGTGCACGACAAAAAGCCCCGCCGGATTTCTCCGGCGGGGCCTCCTGTCAGTTCTTCGCCTCCGATGCGGCCGGCGCGACCCGGAAAAGGGCCGCGCCGGCCGCGCCGACGTCGCGCAGCACGAGCCGCCCGAAGCCATGGAGCTTGGCATTTGCCTCTACCAGATCCTGCAGCGTCGCCTGGAGCACCTGATTGATGCACTCCAGGGAAGCGAGGGCAGCCGCCGCGTCGACGACGTCGTCGCGGCGGAAGGCCGACAGGTCCTGCTCGCTCATTTCGGCTACGCCCCGCAGTTGGGCAATCGCAGCCTCGATGTCGGCAAGCCCGCGGGCAGCGTCGAGCAACTCGGCGAGCGTGCGCTCGCGAGGGGGGAGAGTCCCATTGCCCATAATGATGTCCTTGATGTTGGTTTGCTTTGTCAGCCTGATCGGCCGCACGTCCGCAGAAGAATTGTTCTTTTGCGGAACGTAAAAATAGGAACGCAATTCATTAATTCAATCATTATTTGTAATAAAAATAAAAACTTAGCGCAAATTATTACTATGAATTACCGGTATTTTATTCATTCGTCAGACTATTATCCCATCGCCAAGCCGCGTTGAAATGGGCGGGAAGGCGCGCAAGAGCAGGGTCTTTCCAAAGGAGCACGATGCGATGGGGACCCGGGCACAGTAGGACGCAATGAGCGCCCCTCTGCAGGTCAGCCTGCGGGTGCCAGCCAGCCAGACACAGAACACGACTGCGCCACTGTAGCGCGGACTGATCTTCGACAGCGACCGCCGCGCGATGTCACCAGCCACGGCCGTAGCCGTACGGGGCAGCTGAACCGTTACCACGTCAGTCAGACGGTACTGCAGGGCAGGGCCGCGCAGCGTCCTGCCATCGCGCGCATCTTCGCCGCGGAGATCGAGGACGCGATCATCGTGCAGGTGCGGGGCTGCTGCGCCAAGTGGCCTCCCGAGACCGACCTTCCGCCGTCTCCGCGTCGGGCCAGTCAAGCGGTCTGCTCCCGAACCCTAGGAAACCTGCATCTCAGCGCGGCAGTCGGTCTGGCGGCGAGCATGGCTCGCATAGGAACTGACGGAGCGAGTGCTCCCGGGTTCGAACCGTCTCTCGGGATTGCGGGCATCAACTTTGTGGAACGCCGCTGCAGCGGTGGGCACCGGGAACTGAAATGATCCGGGCGGTCTCATTTGCGCCCGGACGACTTTGCCGCCCGCTATACTTGAACTGGTCACCGCCTTTGCCCGCTCCCTCAGAGCGGCAGCGGTCCATCCGACTTAACCTCCTCCATCACGGCGTAGGTTCGCGTCTCCCGCACGCCGGGTAGGCCGAGCAGCACGCCGCCGAGGAAGGCACGATAGGCCGCCATATCGCGCACCCGCGTCTTGAGCAGGTAGTCGAAGCCGCCGGCAACCATGTGGCATTCGAGCACCTCCGGCGCACGGCGCACCGCGGCGGCGAAGTGGTCGAAGACGTCCGCCGTGGTTTTATCGAGCAACACCTCAACGAAGACGAGCAGGCCGAAGCCGAGGCGGTGCGGGTCGAGCCGCGCGGCGAAGCCGGTCACCAGCCCGTCCTTCACCAGCCGGCGGGTGCGCTCGCTTGCGGCAGTGGGGGAGAGGCCGATGCGGTCGGCCAGCTCGAGGTTCGTGATCCGGCCCTCGCGCTGGAGGATGCCTAGGATCATGCGGTCGGTCCGATCGAGATCCTGCATGATTCGCCACGTTCTGATGTCCGTGTCGTGATTCATACGGTCTCTGTCGCGATTGCGCGATACCCATCCGGTGAGGGCGCCCCTAGCCTGCGAGCCTGAGTTCCTCCGGATCAGGAAGCAACGATGCCCGCCCCGCTTTCGCCAGCCTTCAGCGACTTTGTTCGGGAAACATGCGCCCAGCCGCCGCTGCGCGCCGCCATCACCGCCGCCACGCGGCGGACGGAGCAGGATTGCCTGCCGCCGCTGATTGCCGCGGCGGCGCTGGCGCCGGAGCAGGACGCCGCCGCCGAGGCTCTCGCCGCCCGCTTAATCACAGTGCTGCGCGGGAAGCGCCGCGGTGGCATCGTGGAGGCGCTGGTGCAGGAGTTCTCGCTCTCCTCGGCCGAGGGCGTGGCGCTTATGTGTCTCGCGGAGGCGCTGCTGCGCATCCCCGACACCGCCACCCGCGACGCACTGATCCGCGATAAGATCGGGCATGGCGACTGGCGCTCCCATCTCGGCCACAGCCCGTCGGTCTTCGTGAATGCCGCGACCTGGGGGCTGATGCTGACGGGGCAGCTGGCGGGGGCCGAGGACGAGCCGGGGCTCGGCGCCGCCCTTAACCGCCTGCTCGCCCGCGCGGGGGAACCGGTGGTCCGCCGCGGTATGGACATGGCGATGCGTATAATGGGGGAGCAGTTCGTCACTGGCCAGACAATCGAGGAGGCGCTGGCGCGGGCTCGGGTGCTGGAGGCTCGCGGCTTCCGCTATTCCTACGACATGCTCGGCGAGGCCGCGGCGACGGCGGAGGACGCGGCGCGCTACCTCACTGCCTACGAGGATGCGATCGAGGCAATAGGGCGGGCGTCGGCGGGCCGCGGGATCGTCGAGGGGCCGGGGATCAGCATCAAACTCTCGGCGCTGCATCCTCGCTATGCACGCGCGCAGCGGGCGCGCGTGATGGCGGAGCTGCTGCCGCGCGTGCTGCACCTCACGACGCTTGCGCGGCGCCACGACATCGGGCTGAACATCGACGCGGAGGAATCCGAGCGCCTCGATCTCTCGCTCGACATCCTCGCGGCACTCTGCGAAGCGGCAGACCTGCGGGGCTGGGGCGGGATCGGCTTCGTCGTGCAGGCCTACGGCAAGCGCGCGCCTTTCGTGCTGGACTGGGTGATCGACCTGGCGCGCCGCACTGGGCACCGGATCATGCTGCGCCTGGTCAAGGGTGCGTATTGGGACAGCGAGATCAAGCGCGCCCAGGTCGAGGGCCAGTCGGATTTCCCGGTCTTCACCCGCAAGCTGCACACGGACGTGTCGTACCTCGCCTGCGCGCGGAAGCTGCTCGAGGCGCCGGACGAAGTCTTCCCGCAATTCGCCACGCACAATGCGCGCACGCTCGCCGCGATCCACGCCATGGCCGGGCCCAACTTCCACCCGGGCCGCTACGAGTTCCAATGCCTACACGGCATGGGCGAGCCGCTCTACGAGGAGGTGGTCGGGCCCAAGGGCATAGACCGGCCCTGCCGCATCTACGCGCCGGTCGGCTCCCATGAGACGCTGCTCGCCTACCTGGTGCGGCGGCTGCTGGAGAATGGGGCGAACTCCTCCTTCGTGCATCGCATCGGCGATGCCGCCGTGCCGGTGGCAGCGCTGGCCGCGGACCCGGTGGTGGAGGCGCGTGCTATCGTGCCGGCCGGCGCGCCGCATCCGCGCATTGCCATGCCGCGCGACATCTTCGGCGCGCGGCGGCGGAACTCTGCGGGAATGGATCTCGCCGACGAGAGCGTGCTCGCAGCGCTGGCGGGGAGGCTCACCGCCCCGACGGCGTTGCTGGAGGCCGCGCCGCTGCTGGGCGATGGCTCGGGCGACGGTGCAGCCCGCGAGGTGCGCAACCCCGCGGATCATCGCGACCTGGTCGGGCAGGTGATCGAGGCGTCGCCGGAAACCGTGGACGCCGCGCTCGCCCAGGCCGAGGCCGCCGCGCCGGGCTGGGGCGCGACGCCACCCGACGCGCGCGCCTCGGTGCTGGACTGCGCGGCGGCGCTGATGGAAGCGCGCATGGCCGAGTTGCTCGGACCAATCGTGCGGGAGGCTGGAAAGACACTTGCCAATGCCGTGGGTGAGGTGCGCGAGGCGGTCGATTTCCTCCGCTATTACGCCGCGCAGGCGCGCGGCTTCGATCCCG
Organism: Roseomonas sp. CAU 1739; assembly: GCF_039839775.1. Classification (NCBI taxonomy): domain Bacteria; kingdom Pseudomonadati; phylum Pseudomonadota; class Alphaproteobacteria; order Acetobacterales; family Roseomonadaceae; genus Roseomonas; species Roseomonas sp. CAU 1739. The sequence continues at coordinate 9,058 of NZ_JBDOQQ010000036.1, read as the reverse complement.
CGACGCATCGCCCGCTCGGCGCCGTAGCCTGCATCTCGCCCTGGAACTTCCCGCTAGCGATCTTCACTGGCCAGGTCGCGGCGGCGCTGGCGGCGGGCAATGCGGTGCTCGCCAAGCCGGCGGAGGAGACGCCGCTGATCGCAGCACTCGCTGTCGGAATCCTGCGCGAGGCAGGCGTACCGCCCGGCGCGGTGCAATTGCTGCCGGGCGATGAGCGGGTCGGGGCGCGATTGGTGGCCGCGCCGCGCGTGCGCGGCGTGATGTTCACCGGATCGACCGAGGTGGCGCGGCTGATCGCGCGCAGCTTGGCGCAGCGGCTGAACCCGGACGACACGCCCGTGCCGGTGATCGCCGAGACCGGCGGGCAGAATGCGCTGGTGGTGGATTCCTCCGCGCTGCCCGAACAGGTCGTAGCCGATGTGTTGGCATCGGCCTTCGACAGCGCAGGGCAGCGCTGTTCAGCGTTGCGCGTGCTCTGCCTGCAAGAGGAGATCGCCGACCGCGTGCTGGCGATGCTGCGCGGCGGCATGGCGGAGCTCGCGGTGGGCAATCCGGACCGGCTCGCGACCGACGTCGGGCCGGTGATCACGGCGGAGGCGCGGGAGGGCATCCTCAAGCATGTCGAGGCGATGCGCACCAGGGGGCGCCGCGTCCATGCGGTGCCGCTGCCGGAGGGCTGCGCGCACGGGACCTTCGTGGCGCCGACGCTGGTCGAAATCGAGGGATTCGCGGAGCTGACTCGCGAGGTCTTCGGGCCGGTGCTGCACGTGCTGCGCTTCCGGCGCGAGGGGCTGGACGCGCTGCTGCAGGAGATTAACAGCACTGGGTATGGCCTGACCTTCGGGGTGCATTCGCGCATCGACACCACTGTCAGGCAAGTCACCGGTCAGGCGGCCGCGGGCAACCTCTACGTCAACCGCAACATGATCGGCGCGGTGGTTGGTCTGCAGCCCTTCGGCGGGCATGGGCTGTCGGGCACTGGGCCGAAGGCGGGCGGGCCGCTGTATCTGCGGCGGCTGCTGGCCGCATGCCCTGCCGAGCAGCCGCTGCCGGCGACTACGCCGGAGCGGCAGGCCGTGGCCTTCCTCGCCTGGCTGCGGGCGCAGCACCCGGACTTGGCCGATGCCGCGGAGCGGCAAGTCGCGGCGGCGCGCGCCGGGCTCGAGATCGATCTGCCGGGGCCGGTAGGGGAGGAGAACCGCTACGGCCTGCATCCCCGCGGGACGGTGCTGTGCCGTGCGTCGACGCGGGAGGGGTTGCTGCTGCAAGTTGCGGCGTGCCTGGCGACTGGCAATGCGGCGCATGTCGAGGGACCCGCGGGTGCGCTTGATACGTTCAAGAGCTTGCCGCCGGATCTCGCCGCCCGCGTCACAAGGGCCACCGATATGGATCCTGCACTTGTCGATGCCATCCTGTTTGAAGGGGCCGCGGACGACCTGCGCCCGCTGCTGCAACGCTGGGCCGCTGCCGAAGGGCCGATCCGGCCGGTTCTTGCGCGCACGCCGGGTGCGGTGGCTGCACAGCGGATCTATTCGCCGGACATGCTGTTTGCCGAACGCAGCGTCAGCACCAACACGGCCGCCGCAGGCGGCAATGCTTCACTGATGAGCCTTTGAGGAGCGGACCTGCCCCGATCGGGGATCCACGGGCTACGAGAGAGATGGACCATGATCAGGCTCGGCCGTCTTGCCCTGCCGGAGCGGAGCGCCGGCGGGACCAGACGGCCTACTCCCTCATCAGTGATGGATCTCGTTAAGGGGGGAAAGTCAGTGCACGAAGTGGGCATCGGCAAGGCCAGGACCGGCGCGGCTTAGGCTGGTGACGCGCCAGCCCTCGCTCAGCAGGCGCGTGGCGATGGCTGCGCCGATGCCAGATCTGGTGCCGGTGATGATTAGATGGCCTGCGGCGGTCTCTGGCGTCATGCGGCGTCTCGCTTGGCCGTGTCGCGCTGCGCTTGACAGCGCGGTCGCCTGACAGATAGCAAAGGCATCATAAGTCGAACAAGTGTTCGCATTCCGATCAAATACTAAGGAAGACGCGGCGATGGACGGACCGCAGGCTCGCGTCGAGAACCCGAAGAATCTGGTTCAGTCGGTCGCCGAAGCCTTCGTCGTGCTGAATGCCTTCGGGGCCGACCGCCCCGAACCCACCGTGGCCGAGGTCGCGGCGCACACCGGCCATGGCCTTCGTACCGTCGCCGCCCCGGTGCTCGATGCTCGGGGTGCGCCGGCGGCCGGTGTCAGCCTGACCGTCGGCGGGGGCCGGATGACGCTGCCGGACTTCATCGCCCTGACCGCGCCGCGCGTCTGCGCTCTGGCCGAGGAACTTGGCACCGGGCTGCGGCTTTCGTTTGGCGCTATCGGGTCCGGCGGAGCGTCACGATGACCCGGCCGGTCCTGCGCTCGCCCAGCTGCGTACCGTCTATCCGCGCGCCTTCACAGCCATCCAGGATTCCGCTGGCGACCTCGCGCATATGGTGGCGCTGGTCGAGGCCTCCCCCGGCCTCGCCGTGCTGGCGGCCGCCGACCCGCTGATGTTGCCGCCGCTGCGCCAGGACGGTGCGGGCTGCATCACCGCGACGTCCAATCTGCTCACCACCGATCTAACCTTCGTCTTCCGCAACTTCACCGATCCGGCGCAGGACGCGGCGCAGGCCCGCATCGTCGCGGCTCGCAACCGCGCCTCGCGCTTCGCGCAGATGGCCTCGCTAGGTGCTGCTCGCCGATCGCGCCGGCGAGCCGGGCTGACGGCGCCTGCGCCCGCCGTTACTGCCGCTGTGCGCGGCGGAGGAGAAGGCGCTTCTCGAAGACTGATCCAATCAAACGGCCACCACGCAGGACGGCTGATCGCAAGGAGGATACGATGAATCGACGTCAGATGCTGGTCGCGAGCGCCGGCGGTTTCGGCCTGCTGGCCGCTCCCACCCTTCGCGCGCAGGGTGCCTGGCCGCAGGGCCGGCCCATCCGGGTCATCTGCCCGACCCCGCCTGGCGCGGCAAACGACATGCTGGCACGGCTGCTCGCGCAGCGCCTGCAGGACCGGCTGGGGGCGGTGGCCATCGTCGAGAACCGGCCGGGCGGATCGGCGCTGCTGGGCACCAATGTCGTGCTCCAGGCGCCGCCTGACGGCTTCACGCTGCTGGCCTCGACCTTCAATACCGCGGTCATGCCCTTGGTGCTCAAGGGTGCGAACTTCGACCCGCAGACGGACTTCACCGTGATGGGGCGGACGGCGCAGGCGCCACTGGTCATGGTGATTAGCGGCTCGCGGCCCGAGCGGACGGTCCAGGAGGTGGTCACAGCGGCCAAGGCGCGGCCGCAGGACTGGAATATCGCGATCTCGGCGCTGGGATCGGCGGGCCATCTTGCGACGATCGACTTCATGCGGCGGACCGGCGTCGATCTAAACGTCGTGACCTATCGCGGCACGCAGCCGGCGCTGACGGACCTGATGGGCGGTAGCGCGCAGCTTCTGATCGATCCGAGCTTCGCGCTGCTCGCCAGCCGGGCCGACGGGCGTATCCGCGCCTTGGGCATCGCGGCGGCGCAGCGCTCTTCGCTAGCCGCCGACGTGCCCACCATGGCGGAAGCAGGCCTCCCAGGCTTCGAGTTCCAAGCCTGGTATGGCGTGTGGGGGCCGAAGGGCACGCCGGCCGAGATCGCCCAACGCGTCAACGCCCTCATACAGGAGACGATGAAGGATCCGGAGATTGCCCAGCGGCTCGCCACGCAGGTGATCGAACCGGTCGTCGAGAGTATCGATGACAGTCGCCGCTTCATCGCCGCCGAGATCGAACGGGCCGGGGAGTTGCTGCGCAGCGTCAACTATCAGCCGGAGTAGGCGCAGGGGCAGGGCCGATGATGATCGCGGATTCCCAGGTGCATGTCTGGGCGGCGGAGCCGGCCGACCATCCATGGCCGCAACCGCCACCCGCCGTGGTCCAGAGTGCGGAACCCCTCTCACCGGATGCGTTGCTGGCCGAGATGGACCGTGCCGGCGTGCATCGCGCCGTGCTGGTGCCACCGTCTTGGGAAGGGTACCGGAATGCGCTGTGCCTCGCCGCGGCCCAGCGGTATCCCGACCGCTTCGCCGTCATGGGCCGGCTGCCCCTGGACGCCCCGGACAGCCGGGACCGCTTCAGTGAGTGGCGGTTCATTTCCGGCATGCTGGGGGCACGGCTCAACTTCCGCCGCGCCGCTGTCCGCCAGCTTCGCGACGGCAGCGTCGATTGGATCTTCCGCCAGGCCGAGGCCGATGGCCTCCCCCTGATGCTGTTCGTCAACGAGGATTTCGAGGCGGTCGGCCTGGTTGCCGAGCGCCATCCCGGCCTTCGCCTCGTGCTGGACCACATGGGCGCGCAGGTCGAGCACCGCGGCGCGGCGGCCTTCGAGCATCTGGGCGATCTGCTGCGCCTCGCCCGATTCGGCAATGTCGCGGTCAAGGCCTCCGCGCTGCCTTGCGCGGCGGAGGACGACTATCCCTATCGCAGCGTCGAGCCGTTCCTGAAAGCCGCCTTCGACGCCTTTGGGCCAGAGCGCCTCTTCTGGGGGTCCGACCTGACGCGCCTCCCCTGCGACTATCGCGATGCGGTCACCATGTTCACCGAGCACCTTCCGTGGCTCGGTGGCGCGGATAGGGCAGCTGTGATGGGCGCGTCGCTCTGTCGATGGCTGGACTGGAAAGCATGAGGGCGTGATGGCCGACACCGAAGCGCGTGGGCGTAGCGTCTGCGTCACCGGGGCCGCTCGCGGCCTGGGTGCGGCTATCGCCCGCGGCTTCGCGCGCCAGGGCGCCCATGTGCATGTCTGCGACATTCTGCAGCGGGAGGGCGAGGACCTCGTCGGGACGCTGCGGGCAGATGGCCTTCGCGCCACGTTTCATAGGCTGGATGTGACTCAGGAGGGCGATTGGCAAGCACTGGCTGGCAGCCTCGCGACGCTTGATGTGCTGGTGAACAATGCCGGTCTCATCGTCCGGAAGTCGCTTGCCGGCACGACGCGGGCGGAGTGGGACCGCGCCCTCGCGGTGAATGTGACCGGCGCCTTCCTCGGCATGCAGTACTGCCGCGCAATGCTGGCCCGCGCGCGGCCCTCGGCGATAGTGAACATCTCCTCGACTGCCGGTCTCATCGCTCACGGCGACCCGTCCTACACGACGAGCAAATGGGCGTTACGCGGCCTGACGAAATCGGCGGCGCTGGAGTTCGCGGCGGAGGGAATCCGGGTCAATTCCCTCCACCCGGCCACGATCGCCACCCCGCTGACTGATGCCGCCCCGGCCGGGCACCTCGAGGCCAACCGATACGCGATCCCGCTGGGTCGCGAGGCGACGGCCGAGGAGATCGCCGCCATCGTGCTCTTTCTTACGTCGGAAGCCGCGTCGTTCATGACGGGAAGCGAGGTCACGGCAGATGGCGGGCTGACGACCGGCGGTGTGGCCCACATGCGGTCGCAATACCAGAAAAAGCTCACGGAGCACGGGGAGTGCTAGGCGGCGAGATCGGTGCGGATGGTGGGCGGAACTGGGGGGCAGTAGTCAACGGGCAGGACAAGCCGCGGACATAGTCGCCGCAGTTGTCCCATTTGGCATGCGGGAGAACATACCGTGCGAGGGGTACTGGCGCACTATCACAGCAGCGCACCGATATGGCGCGACAATGCCAACTTGGCTCGAAAGAACTGCGCCGGAGACACTGCACTAGGGGCTGTCGAGAGTGGTGGGGATGGCGGCGAGTCCGATGGCACCCAACCAGGCTGGCCGTCAAAGGGCCGGCCGCATGGTTGGACGCGTGTGGGGCGGCGATGGGGGCCCACCCTGTCGCAACTGCTTGAGGACGGCGTCTCGATCCGGGCGGCGGACATGCCCGGCGTGGACGACCTGATGCTGCGGATCTACGCCGCCATGGCACAAGAGGAGCGCGAACTTATCAGCGAGCGCACCAAGGCGGCGCTCGCGGCTGCCAAGGCGCGTGGGAAGGTTGCTGGGCGGGGACAGAGGCTACCGGACTGCAGAAGGACCGGACGCGGCCGCAGCAGCCGCGGCACGTCGCCAGACAGCGCTACGGGCCGCTTGCCGGGTCTTACTTGAAGTCGAAAACCTTCGCACTGAAGGCTTGGTCGGACTGGCAGCTTTGGCGCGAGTGCTCAACACGCGCGGCATCCCGACCCCGCGGGGAGAAGGCGTCTGGACCCACACTACTGTCGCCCGTGTGCTGGCTCGAACGCGCCTGACGACAAATGACGCAGCTCCCCTCGCGTAGCACTTTCTTAGTCCACCTGCGGCAGGCTGACGATGCGCACTTCTCGTAGCGCAAACGGTGGCAGGAGGCCCCTGATGACGACGATGCCCGCACTCGATGCGCTGCGTCCGCAGCGCCCCAATGCTTCGGCTATCCGCGCAACGCCCCAAGAACCGCGCGACTTCATCCTGAATGAGACGTGCTCCGTTTTGGTTGGTTGGAAGCGGCGCGATGCTGTCCTGCGGTTGCTGTCGAGTTCTCGGGCAGTCATCGGCGGGATCACCGGGCTGCGACCAGGCCACTGCGTGCGCCTGGTGCTTTATCGCGGGCAAACGATTGTTCGAGAATGCCGCGTCATCGGCGCCTCCCTGCAGGGCCTCGAGCTTGAGCACTACGACACGGGAGTGCTCGCAACGATGGGCTGATCGGCCTTCACGATCGACTGCCCAGCAACCGCTCCGAGATCTTGCGCCGGCTTCGCGCAGGTTTCGTTCGTTAAGGGCCGTTGCGCAGCCGTCGCGCGATGATTCTGCCTTCCACGGGCACGAGCAGATCGTAGTGGTCCGCCTGCGTGACATCCACGATCTGTCGCGGGCGGAACGCCACGACATTGATGCCTCCGCGATGTCGCACGCTGTCATAAACAATGCCTGAATGCCCCGACGCCCGGACATCCTCGCCGAAGTGCTGTGACACCGCGTAGCTGATACTGGCGTAGAGATCAGGACGGCTCTGCTGCCGCCCGCGGATAGTCGAGTTGATGGTCGAGCACGGTATGGGAGTGCGAGCCAGCCGGTTGGTTGAATTCAAGCGCCTCGACGAGGGCTTTCTCTCTCAGGAGGACGGGCTTGCCCTGCGGGCGTACCGTAGTGTTCGCTCTCGAAGTACGGATTTCGGGCAAGTGGGGCTCGAACCTCGGCCAATGCCGACCACGCCGAAAGCGGCCTTTGACCTAGGTTTTTGAGTTCCGTACTAAATCGGCCAAGTCAGGAGGTTCGGAGAGAATGGGCCTCCGGAGAGCGATTTTCCGCCGTCTCCGCGTCCGGCCAGTCAACAGGTCTGCCCCGACAACCCCAAGAAACCTGCCACTCAGCGCGGCGGCCGGTCAGTCGGACAGTGCGGCTCGTATGGGAACTGGCGGAGGGAGTGCTACCGGGTTCGCGTCGTCTCTGGGGCGGGCAAAACGCGACGGCCTTACCTAGCGCTACCCGCACAGAAGCTCAGGCAGCTTCCGGTTCGGCATTTGCCCGAGCGAACCTGATCGTCACGCAAAGGCCACTTTGGGGTGACGATGTAACGTTCAACGTCGCGCCTGCATTCTGACGAAGCGACTGAACGATCAATCCGCCAAGCCGACCGGACGTGGGCCAGGTCGTGCCGTCCGGCAAACCGACGCCGTCATCAGAGATGGACACCTGGCACCCCTCGGCATCGACAAGGCTGTGCAGCTTGATGGTGCCGCCCGTTCGGCCGACGAAGGCATGCTTTAGTGCGTTCGTAAGGACCTCGTTCACGACAAGCCCCGCAGGCATCGCGACGTTGATAGAAACCGGCCATGTGTCAACCTTCAGGTCGAGCCGAATGCCTTCTACAGCGTGTGCCGTCATGACTGCCGAAGCGATCTGACTTAGATACACGCCGAGATCAACGCTCGCCCCAGGGCCCTCCTCGGAAAGTGTGCGGTATAGAAGGTCGAGGGCGCCAACCCGTCCCGCCAGACGATCGAGGGACTCGCTCGAATCATCATATTGCGCATGATGACTCTCCATTCGGATGAGCGAGGTGATAAGCTGAAGATTATTCTTCACGCGATGCTGCAATTCACGCAGTAAGACATCCCTCTCCTCATAGCGCTTCTTGTACAATTCGACCTCGGTCTCACCGGACGTGCTTACCGGCGCGAGTGCAACAAGCCGGAACAACGCCGAGCCTCTGTCGTCTTGGATCACGTTGGACCATGCATCGACGGTGACCTCTCCCCTAGCCTCCTCGCTGCGAATGCGAAATCTGCCGATGTGATCCTCACGGGCCTGCACGGCTTCGCTCAGCAGGAGATTGTTGTCTGCGGCAGCTGCAATGCCCCTAACGCCGCTCCATGGGCGCCCCACAAGTTCGTCCAGGGCTTGCCCGGTCAACCTCTCAAATTCCCGATTCACGTAGGTCACGCATTCCTCTGGCTGCAATTCAGCGACGGCAATGGCGAAAGGGACATGATCGAGAAAATGCCTGAAGCGATCGCTGTAACCGTCGCTGCCCAGTCTGCCGTCGAGGGCTTCGGATAGGGGTAGCGGCTTGCTGTCTTCGGTGTTCATCAAGTGAGCCTTTCGGTCACCGGCCACTCTGGTAAGATAATCGCGGCCATCGCGCACTATAAGGACGGGTTACCTTTTGCGCCAGCCGCTCCAAATGGGTGCGCAGCTAGGCAGCCCGAGATTATGCTCAGCCCTCACTCTCCAGGGCTCCGGCCAGTAATCCACGCGTCTGAAACGACCTTCTGGAGACTTTAGCCACTCCTCAAATTCAGCAGGCGGCTTTTGACCGAGGACACGATAGGCGCGCACTAGGGGACCGTCGCCTCCCCAACCTTTGTCGATCTCACGCCAAAGCCGCAGCGCCCTGGCGGCATCCCGAAGTTCCTCGAGAGCGGCTTCGACGTTTGGCTTTACGCGATGCAGCATTGGTTTCATTTTCCTCGTCAGAGCCCATCCGGGAAGTTTGGATTCACATTGAGGGCGTTGCGGCGAGGCGCCGCAGCATGATGCGGATCATGGCCATGCGGACAAAGGCGGCAGCGATGCGGCAATGCCGCTCGAAATCGCG
>NZ_JBDOQQ010000035.1:0-22833 GCF_039839775.1 Roseomonas sp. CAU 1739 | reverse complement strand
CCACGTCGATCCGCCGCACGCCGATGCTCTACCGTCCACACCATCATCCGCCCCACGAATCGTCCGCAGGATCAGCGAATCACATCCGATTCAGCCGATTCAATTCCTTTCCGGATGGGCTCTTAGCCATCGGGTTTGCATACCCAATCGGCGCGCTTCGAATAACCGTGCGCGGTCAGGCTCGGGAAGGACCCAAAATGCAGCGTCCGAGAGCCGCCCGCCTGCGAGGGTAAAACTCGCGCGCGGCGAGGTGCTGAGCGCGCTTGATCCGGCGGAAATCAAATCCGGCCGAATTCATCAAAGAGGCTCGAAAATCCGCGCGTGCGGGGGAACGCGGTCCCGGCACCGAAGGGCGCCAAAGACTCAACCACCCCCCCTTACTCTTGGAGCGGCACGGGCAACAGGTAGGCCACATGCTGTCGCACCCTGGCCGGCTGGTGCCCCAAGAAACGCGCGCGCGGTGACCTTACTGCATCTTGTGGACTGATTTGTGGACTTCGGAGGGAATTGCCCCGCAAACCGGCAGAAAACCTAGGGCGCCGGCGGAGGGGATTCTGTCGAACAAGCCCGACATACTGCGGTCTTTATCGAAGACCGTCGATGCGGGCCACAGTTTGGGCCACAATGCTGGTGCCAAACCGGCCGAGGAAACGATTGCGCTGTTGGATTATCGGTGCGCGCTGCAGAAGATGATCGATCGGAGTCTTGGATGGATCTACGAGGTGGCATGAGCAGAGACGCCATGCCAAATAATTCTGTATCACTGGGAAAGGAGCCGGCAGTGCCGACCGCAAGGGAAAGGTCGATGGAACGTCGCTGGATCGTGCTGGGCACTGACGGCCGCTTCGTTACCGTCGGCCGCGCATCCGATCCGACTGAGGACGAGATCGTGCATGCGGAAGGTGAATTGCGTGCACAGGGCTTGGTGGGCTGGCTAGCTGTGATGGAAGGGAACCCGTACGTCGGAGCCGTACCAAAACTTGTGGAGGTGCGCCCCCTGGCGAATCCCTCGGTCCCGTTTTCTGCCGCGGCAGCAATGTGCGTTCAGGGGATTCTCGCCAACCGCGCGGCTGCGAACGCGTGACTATCCAAGCGCTAGTCGGATCGAGGGCACCTCGGCAGCCGTCGAAGTGCCGGGGGTCAAGGGATGTTGGCAGTAGCGCTCGGCAACCAAGCAGAGCGGGCCAGGGAGAAGGCCGTCATTGTCCTGGCACCTAGCGTTAGCCTAGCTGGATCTTGAACCCACCAGACTGACACCGGCTGCACCGGGTCGAAGTTCTCCACTACGGCCAACACATACTCTTGGCGGAGCCTCTTCGCCTCATTGTACTCGTTCTGAGTGAGAAGCGGCGCGCAACGTCCAGCGCTGCTCTTCACTTCGACGTGCCTTGTTGTGCCTGCCTTGTGGGCTCGCATGTCATATCCTACGCCAAAGCGGCTAACATCCAGCACGATCCAACCGTCGTCCTCGAGAACCTTCCTAACTGCCTGTTCAGCATCCCACCAGTGCCCACCCGCTGGAGGGGCTGTTGGTGGCGCCGCAACTGGCACAACCGGCGGCGCGCCTCTGCGCCCACGCGGGTGAACAGGCATTGGAATACCGGGCAGTGGAGCCGGTGCGACAGGCATCGGTGCGGCTGGAACCGCGATTCTACTCCAGGCCAATCCACCCGCAGCAATTGCCGCGATCGCGGCGTTCTCCGGTAAACTAGGATCGTCGTCAAAGTAGGCGATGGCTTCAGATGGCAAAAAGTCAAAATCCATAAGGAAATCGCCGACGTCTATTTGAGTCCGGCCCGCAGCAAGGTCGGAATCAAAGTAAAGACCGATAATGAGAGGAACGATAGGTAAGCGCCGTCCGCCCGGCGCTAGCACGATTGGCTGATAGTGTGCGACGTCGGCCGGGTCATAGACGAAATGCTCCCTCGTCGCTGGATCGATTCGAAAGACTTTGTAATGGTCTTCGCGCCGGTATCGTCCCCTGGGCTCGATGTCGCAATGAGCTCCCGCCAACTGGCCTGGCACCGCAGTTACAAGGTGCGGGCAGACAGTACGCGATTGATTCCGAAAGGCCGGATTTGCCAATTTAGTTGGCGTCGCGTAACAGCCAAAGCCCTTCTGGATATTGAAGTTGTTCCGCCAGATGTTTGCTGCCCCCATACCTGGACCGGCAACTCCTGTACGACGAAGGTGATTGTTGCTGAAGAGAATGGCCACAGACGGATGAGGTCTACGTGAAGGCTTCTCGTACATATCATCTACGAGACGCTGAAATGTGCCGACATCGATTCCCTGAGTTGCACCAACACGAGGGATGAGACGACCATAGTGCTTGCAAGCTAGAAAAATCTGGACCAAGCGTCCGTAATAGCTACGTCCCGTAAAGCGCTCGAGCAGTTGCAGGGACGCATTGTACAATGCTGGATCGTTCACTCGAATCATGCTGCTTCGATTCCCCGGAGACGTATTGATAGGGTGCAATCGCGCCGCGAGCAAATTTTTGGAAATCTGATTCCGGCCCCCCTCGGTACGGAAGCGCGCTGCCATCCTGACCAGCCTGGAGCGGAGGAAGGTCGTCCAGCGCTTCTGCAACGCCCGGAACGAGAGGCAGGGGGAAGAGGCGCCCGGGGGTTGGGTTGGTCCATGGGCGCGGTGGTGCGGGGACATCGGTCCCTTCTGGAACACCAACCAGGATCACGCGCTCACGCCGCTGAGGTACGCCGTAGTCTGCAGCGTTGAGCCGCCACACGACGACCTCGTAGCCGACGGTGTGGAAGCCCTGCACGATACGCGAAAGGAAGCGCCCGCCGTCCATGCTGAGCAGGCCCAACACGTTCTCAAATAGGAACACGTCCGGACGGAGGCGCGCCAAGAGGGCTGCATAGCTTGCGTGCAGGCCGTTCCGCACATCATCAGACGATCTACGCTTGCCGCCTGTCGAAAAGCCTTGGCAAGGGGGACCGCCCACGAGCGCCAACCTTCCAGTCGTCCTCCGACCAGCATCCACGACGCGATCCTGCGTCGCGCCGTCTTGGAGATCGCCTTCAAATGCTACGGCTTGTACGTTGGCATTGAACGTCGCCACTGCGTGCCGGTCTATGTCGACCGCAGCGGTAGACCGCCAACCTGCCCATTCGAATCCGAGCGATAGTCCACCTGCCCCGGAGAAAACGTCCACCATGGTGCCTGGCTCACCAAGCGCTAGTGCGACCTGATAGGCCAGTAACGGCGGAACCGCGTTCCCTATCTGCTGGCATACAGCGCGCTGCGGACCACTGAAACTGAATGAGTCTGGAAACGACTGAAGTCGGGCAGCTTCGCGATGCGACAGCGTTCGGTGTTGCCCGCCAGCAGCATCGTAGTGGAGGAAGCATCCGTTTCCCGGCCGATTGTAGTAGGTCCCAATTGTGTAGGCAGGCCGATCCGGGTGTAGCCGGCCGTAGTAGGTGGACCTGGACCCCTCACCGGCCGCAAAACTGATCCGAATTTGTGCAAGCCGCTCCGACGGAATGTCAGGCGGTATATCGCGCCAGTTCCCTCCGGGCGGCACAGCGCGAGCCATACGCAGATCAAGGTCGCTAAGGGACGCGCTCGCGTGGTTTGGGATCATCGGCTAGCCCAAAGGGCGGGGAGCAGGACCGCCTCCACATCGGGCTGCGTCAACTTCGGAAATGAACCGAGCAGAAGCCCCATATCCTTCCTGCAGAAGCCATACGCCCTTGCTGCTTCGACTTCGAGCCGAGCGTCAGCCCCTGTTTCGCCGGTCAACGCTGCTTTTGCGGCCCGTGCGAGTCGCTGCCGCATTCTCTTCCCCAGTTCAGGTACACGCGCCAAGCGAATCACGCCCAATGACATATGCCCCGTCGATAGACGCATGCGTACCTGCGCTTCAAAGGCCATAGACATCATCACAGCATAGAGGGCGAGTAGACGCTCCTCGTCGCCATCGGTGACATGGGCAACGTGCAGGCTGTTTCCGGCCACCCACCCAGACGGAATCATAGCTCCGATCATACGGCGCTTCGACGACGCCCGGGCAACATCCCGCCACACCAAGCGTGGATGCGCGACGGATCTTATTCGTGCAGCCAGTTCCGGCTTCACCGACGCCCATGGTTGTTCGACAAGTTGATGGCGCGATACCATGCGTCCCTTAACGAACGGGAACGGGCCATCGCTGAGCAACTTCTCGGCCACGCGCGTCTCATCAAGCTCCCGCCCCGCCCATATCAAGCCTGCCTCCTCCAGCGTGGCGAGACACGGCAACCCCGCAAGCGCCTTTGTAAGTGCCGCGGCGCCTTCCGACCCGTGGGCCACGGGCAAGGCGTAGTCAGTCGACGAGAGCCCACGTTCGGACCAATCGATGGCATGCTGCGCGCGGACTGACGCATCCTTTGCGAAGTGTCGCACCGCGCCCACCACCCCACCATGCGCCCCAACGCGCAAGCATGCGGCGACAACCGGTTGGTCAACCTTGTCGAATAGCCGCGCCTCCGACGGGTACACTGCCAAGTCAATAAGCGCAGCCTTCTCGACAAGGGTGCGCCGCATGGTCACTGACGCTTGATCGCCCATGAGTGTCGCCGGCAGGACAATACCGAGAGCGCCGCCCGCCCGACACGAGCGCAAGCACAGGGCAAGGCCGCACCGCGCGAGGTTCGTTCCCCAGCCCGCCCATGACTTATCGGCGCGCGACTCTGGAAAGCGGCTGTCGAGTTCGTCGCAGCGCGTTCGAAGCCATCGCTCGTACCTAGCGCGCTCCCTAACGCCAAGCGCGGAGGTTTCCCGTGCATCAGGCTTGAGAAGCTCCCAGGGCGGATTGGTGATGACCGCATCATGGGGCGGAAGGGATGACCTGCCGAGGCTGTCTCCTACCGTTGCTTCGATCGTCACATTCAGCCGGAGATCCAGTGCAAGTGCGCGAATGCGCTCCTGTGCACGGGCCAAAGCTACACTGTCAGTGTCACGGATATCGACGACGACACGTTTCGTCGAGATGCAGGGGTGACAGGCGAGTGCACGGAGCAACGCCAATACGAGTTGGCCGTCCCCAACGAATGGATCCCCAATTCGGATGCTCTTAGAAGCGGTCAGCCCGACGCCAGTCGACCCAGCAAGTTCCGCTGCGACCCTCGTTGCCAAGCCTGCGGAAAGGAGGTCGGGTGTGTAGAACCGTCCTGTGACACGTTCCACTAACGACTTCCGCGCATAATCGGGCGACGTCTCCCTAGGCACCCAGCCGCCCGGGGCCGGCACTCGGATAGGCTTGGCCTCACCGTCCAATGTGGATCCCCCTGAAGTCGCATACGTAACGCGCGCCGGCGTCGTCGGAGGACCCGAATCGCGAAGCGTCCCCGTCGACGCTATACTCTGCGGCCGGCTCCGATGTTAGGCCAACTACGTCATCGCCTCGCTGCATGCCGATCGTGGAGACGGCCGCGGTTCAGGCACTTGTACCCTTCGTGCAACGGCCGACTCGTCGGGATGATCCGATGCAACTGCACGTTAAAATGCCGGTCAGTGCGCCGGGAAAAATTTTTCTCGAGTGCCCATGAAAATCGAATCGAGGATGGGCGCGAAGGTGGGCCGCCACACAAGGCGCCCCTTGGAAGTGTTAAGGGGGGCGACAGAGTTCCACGCTTGACCGAGTGAAACCGGAACTCGCCCACCCGATCAACTATGGGCTGTTCGCCCTGTATCGGGTTGTTGCAGAGCACGCACGATCCGTTCTGCCTCGAGTCAGACGGCCAGTTTCGTGACACGCGCAATGGTGTCGAGGGCAAGCCGCGCCCCATGCTGCGCCTCGATCCTCGCGCGTATGTCGCGCAGGCTGGCACCCTCGGCCCTCATCGTCCGCGCCGCGGCGATCACCTCCTGCTCTGCCGCTACGGGCACCAGCATGCCATCGGCCCCGACGCTGTAGCCGTAGGGCACCTTGCCGCCGGCATAGGCGCCTTGCGCGTCGAGGTGTTGGCGGATCGCTTTGGTGCGGCGGCCGACCGCTGCGCGTTCTTCCTCCGCGAAGGCCGCGAGGATCGTCAGCAGCATCTTGGCGTGGCCGTTGAACACGACATCGCCGCCCTCGAACAGGTTTAGGAACCGCAGGCTGACGCCGCGCTGCTTGAAGTCGTGGATCGTGTTCAGCGCGTCGCGGGTGTCGCGGAACATGCGGTCGAGTGCGGCGGCGATGACCACATCGCCTTTCCGCAGCGCGGCGAGCAGCGCGGCGCCCTGCGGACGCTGGGCGATGGGCGTGCCTCCGGAAACGCCGGCATCGACGAACACGCGAGCCACTTCGTCGCCGAGCGTCATCGCTTTCCCTGCGATCATCCGCGCCTGCGCGTCTAGGCTGTGCCCTTCCGCCGACTGCTCCTCGGTGCTGACTCGCGTATAACCGTAAACCGCCATCTCGCCGGGCCCCCGCCGCCCGCTAATCGGTGATAGCGGTGTCGGCTTCCGAACGCAAGCCGACAATTGCCGCAAGCAGACAACCGCAACGCTGGCCCGGCAGCAGCGGATTAGTTGCTAGGGTCGTCGCCCCCCGCCCGACTGGAGCGGTCGACTGGGCGGGGCGGAGCGGTTGCGACGTCGATGATCCTAGCTTCGCGGCCCTCAGCGTCGGCGGCGGCTAGAAGGCGAGCGTCACGCACGGCGTCAGCCGCGGCTTCCGCCGCTGCAGCAGCCTGACGTGCTTCGATAGCGGCGCTCGCGGCAACGACCGCGGTGCCAGCGACGGCGGTGGCGCTACCGGCGCAAAGCGCCTTGAGCGCCTCCAGATGCATTGCACGCATATCGCCGCCCGGTGCATCGCTCGCGGCGGGCACGCGACCGTAGCCGCGCTCCGTGAGAAACTGCGCCGCCGCCAGCCGGGCCGAGGGCGGCGCCGCCGCATCGAGCATGATCTGCCAGACGATGCGCGGCGCATCGGCGGCGTACTTCCTGCACAACTCCGCCATCGGCAGCGCGTGATCCTGGCGCCGCCAGCCTTTCGGCCGGCCGGATTGGCCCTTCGCCCATTGGCCCTTGTCGTTGCGGTTCACCGGCTCGCCTGCTGCGATGGCGGCGGCCGGCTGCGCCGGCGACCCGACATGCGCGGAAACGTAGCGCAGCGACCCGTCCGGGCCTGCTGCGCGCACCTGGGCAACCACCACCTGTCCCGTCGGCATCGCGGAAAACCCCACCATAGATCCTAATATTAGGACCGCTACGGCCTTTTCTGGAAGCATGGGATTACATCGGGCGCGCTCGCCGACCGCGCCCATTGCGACGGCGGCTGGTGCTTGCCCTGCGCCTGGGCAGCGCGCGCCGCACGGGGTAGCGGCGACGTTCACGGGGCGGCTGGGTCGCCGTTCGCTCGCCTGAGGGTGCTGGAGGTAGTGCGGGTGCGCGACCGCCTTTGCCGTTCGCCCCCTCCAAAGTGCACGACCACTAACCCCCCATACCCCCCGTGACCGGTGGTCGTGCACCGGGCCGCAGGCCCTGCACGCCCCTGTCACGACGGGGTAGCAGTGCAATACCGCACCGCTCGTGCACCGGTCGCGCGCTGGTCGCGCGGCCGTGCACCTTAAAGGCCATCGGCAGGCAGGCAGGCCGTTGGCGCGCGTCGCTATACCTCATCGTCATCGGTGTCCGCGCCATCGCCGGTCACGTCGGTGACGTACGGCCCCGGTGTCGGATCGTCCCTCCATGGCGTCGCCAGCCAGACCACCGCCAGGCGCTTGCCCTTGCGGTCACCACCCTTACCGGCCGCTTGACGCGCAACCTTGACCTCTACGGTTGTGAGCCAGCCGAGGTGCGTTGCTTCGATCGCGGCGGCGCGGACAACGCTTTCCAATTCCTTGCCGCCCATGGCCCGGCCGGGCGGCAGATGGGCACGCACCGCCTCGGCCGCCTCGGCGCTGGAAGGCAGCCGGGGTTCCCCATTGTTGGATGCTATCGCTAGGAAGCCTCCGCCATCCGACGCGCCGCGCGCGATCACCTCCAACAGTGCGCGGTGAAGTGCGTCGGTGAATTGCCGGTCGCGCGCGACGGGCTTCCAGGGAAGCGCGGCCTGCACGTTGTCGCCGCGCGGATATGCGGGCGTGCCGTTGTGGAGCCCAACGCCCTCCAGGTGAAACCATGTCCGCACGCTGCTCGGCGCCATGTTCATTTTTGCGCCGCCGAGGCAGGCATAATTGTCTGCCTCCCATGGTGCGATGCGGAACTGCTTCGCTTCGTTCTGCGTCATCCGCACGAGGCGCAACGCGATGCGCGCCTTGTTGGTGATTGTCGCGGCACCCATCGAGGCGTCCGCGGTGCCGTCCTGCGCGCTGCCCTTGCGTTCGTGATGCAGGATCAGCAGCGCGAAGACGCTTTCGGTCGCCATGCGCTGCAACTCGGTCAGCAGTGCAGCCATCAGGGGGTTGTCGTTCACGCCGCCGGCCGAGAAGCCCACCAGCGGATCCAGAATCAACAAGCGCGGCCGGTGACGAGCCAGCAGGCCACGCAGCACGGCGACGCCGTGCGTGTCCACGACGCCGCTGCCCCTCTCCGCGCGCGTCAGGCCGATGGCCGCGAGCACCTCCATGCCGTAGAGCGCCAACCTTTCCGGCAACTCGATGCCATGCCGCTTGCACAGGGCGTCGCGCCGACGTCGCAACTCGTCGGTTGGATCGTCCATTGACAGCACCAGCACGCCGCCGGGCTCGCCGTGAAACTCCATCCCGGCCATGTCGGGACCGCGTCCCGTCGCCACCGCCAAGCCCCAGGCCAGGGCGACGGAAGTTTTGCCGACACCACCCGGCGCGATCAGCACCGTGATGTGTCCGGCCAGCAGAACCGTGCCGAGCAGCCACGGCCGCGGCGGCAACGGCCCGTGTTGCGGCGGGAGGTCGGGCAGGCCAGTCGCCCTGGCAGGGGTGTCACGCTCTGCGCCGTCCTCAAGATCGTCAGGCGAAACCGGCCCGAACATGGATTCACGCTGCATGACGTATTTGGTCGCATTGCCGATATCGAAGATGAAGGCGCGGCCATCTGACAGCTTGCGGATGAACGCGGCTTCGGATGTGCTGTCGCGGAAGGGTGCCTCGCATCGCAGCTTGGCACCTTCCGCCATGGCGTCGAGCCAGGTGCCCATGGCCTTCACCGCGCCGCGAACTTCGATGGGTGTGTCGCGCGTCAGCGCACCGGCGACCTCGGCATACACACCTTGCCCGTCCTGGCTGAACGCGATGGCGTGGCCGGTCTGCGTCTCGTAGGCCCGTCGCTCATCGTCGTCCGGCAGGCGGACATCCGAGATGTCCAGCGTCCCTGCGCCTTCGTTGACGATGACGATGCCAGCATCCGCGACCGTGTAGCCATCGATCCGCACAACAGGCCGGGCACAGAACACGAGCCGGCCATGCAGCCAGGGCGCGAGGTCAATCAGCGTGCGTGGCGCGTGGCCGATGACCTCGCCCGTACCGCGCGAACGACGCGGTGAACTGAAGAACACTCCACGTGTCACCATGCGAACCTGCACCGCGCCGCGTAGCGTCTTGACCAAGCTGGGATGCGATACGCGAATCCATGCGTGGGTGCGGTGCCCCGGCTCATCACCCGGCCGCACGACGCGGCTGGATGATCCACGCAGCTCGATGCGCTCGCACGTCGAAATGCCGGGCACGATGCGTTCGATCAGTGCGAGCCGAGCGCCAATGTCGAGGCCTCGCCATTCGTCCGGCGTGCCTTCCGGATCGTCGGCATCTAACAGCACCCAGGAGGTCGGATCGATGCCGCGCTTCAGCCGCGCCGCGACGCGCTTGCCGCCGATCAGTTGCACGCCGCCAGGCACCTCCTGCCCGGCTGTTGTTCCGAGCATCCCCGCCAGATTGCGTTCCGTCACTACGCCGAATGTCTGGCCGTCCGCGCCCCGGAGGGCACCATTGCAGATCGCAAGGTCGTTGGCTTCCGTGACCAGGTGAAGCAGCGCCGCCATGGACCGTGCGTCTGGAACTGCGCAGGGGTAGCCAAAACCCGTCGCGATGTGGGCGACGGCGGCCTTCGTGACCTGGCCAGCCTTATCGAGCCGGTACGTCTTGCCGACGAAAACAGGATCGGTGCTGCGGATAACCGTCAGGTCGCCATTGTCGGCGGCGCGGAATGGCCGCAGCCGTCCACTCGGCACAGCGGGGGCCACTGGAGGTGCTGTGTCGCAGACACCCTTGGGCAGTGCGATGACGGCCTGAGGGGGGTCCTGCACGGCCTCCGCCGGCGCTGCTGCCGGCATACGTGCTGCGGCCTGCCCGTCGCCTAGCAGCTGCGCGATGCCGGCCACGCCCATCGTCTGCGCTGCCAGTCCGGTCGTTGGTTCGCGCAGGGGCAGGAAGCCTTTCGCGAGCAGCCGCGCATTGCTGTGCGCCGCCAGGGCCGCGACGGCGGCTGCCTCGCCGGCAGGATACGCGACCAGCAGCAATGGCGCGTCATCGGGCCAGCGGCGCGCAGAAGGGCTGGCCACGGCGTCCGGCGCCGGAAGGACTGCGGCGAGGCGATGGCCACTGCCGGCGTCGCCACCGAGCGCCAGCCCGATGCCGCGATAGCCGATGCCAGCCGCCCTTTGTGCGCCTGCTTCGGCCTGCGCGCGTGGCACGGAGCGTGTGCCAACGATCCGCGCCGCATGACTGCGCGCCCCAAGGAAGCCGTGCCAGATCGGCGCCACGTCGAGGGTCATGCCGCTCGAGGGCATGCTGTCGTTCATCGGCCGGCGGTCCTTCTCGGATGGCGGCGGTTCTTCACTTGCTGACGTAAATTCGACGCGGTGGGGATTGGCGACCCGCCGCCCTTTCCGTGCCGGACGGCCGGTCGGTCATGCGCCGCGTTGCGGCGCGTCGCGGCAGGCGATTGCCTGGTAGAAGTCGGGCACGGTGTCCGGCGGCCGCGGCAGACCGGCAGTGGCCGCGGCCACTTCGAGCAGGGCGCGAGCATCGGCACGCCGTACGTCGCGCAATGTCGGCCCCGCCTCATGGCCCGCCAGGCGGCGCTTCGTCTCGATGCGAGCCGCCAAGCGGTCGAGCGTTCCCATGTTCTCCATGAGCAATCGCTTTGTCGCCTTCGAGGCGGTGGCAAAGAAAACCGCGGCGCGGAAGTCGAAATCCGGTGGCATGTCCGCAGGCAGGGCGCCGCCGGGGCGCTGCGCCATTGCTGCGAGGGTGACGAGCCCTTCGCGGACCTGGACCAGTTCGGCGGCATCCGCTGCCCATGTGCTGCCAATGCCAGGAGGCACGCCCACGCGTTCCCCCAGCGGCCCGGCAAGGATCACGAGCGCGGCGCCGAACATCTCCGCCGGGGACGCCAGCACCATTCCACCGGGCATCTTCAGGCCGGGCGGCGGGTGGTGATACGTGCCTCCCTGCCACTCCGCTCCGGCCCGCTGGATGAAGACCCGCTTCAGCCGGCGGCCAAAGGCGGCGCCAACGATGCAATGCCCGGCCTCGTGACGCGCAGCGGCGGCACGGGTCACGGGCAGTACTGGCCCCCCAACCCGAAGCAGCCCGTGCGCTACCCGCTTCGCTTCGTCACGCAGATTCGGCGGCAGGTTCCGCAAGTTGTCGGGAACTCGGCTCATGCTGCCCGATCCTTCCCTTGCCGAGCCGCAGTCGCGGCTTGCGTGAGGCCGCTGCCGCTGCGGTAGGGGGGCAGGCCGAGAATGAAAGTCCGCAGGCTTTCGACGAGCACGATGGTGCGCGTGCCAGCCTTCACGCCGGCCAAGCGGCCGTCTGCCAGGGCGTCGTAGATGATCGACCTGCTGAGGCCGGTAATACGAGATGACTCGCTTACGGTTGTACCGATGAGCGGCGGCGGGGCGTCAATGACGTCGTCATGCAACCTGACGGCGGGGAGATCGTGGCGCTTCGCGGGCATGTGTGGCCTCCATTGATGGATTGGCCCGTTGTCGTCGCCGCGATGGGAAATGAACTGTGTTCGTTGCCAGATTTCTTAGATTCACCGGCGGCTTGCGATGTTCCGGAACTGCTTCGCCGTGGCGGGGATGTGATCGCGGAACTCCGCCTCGGTCGGACGCTGACCCGGGTGAGAGTGCCTGCGCCAATCGTCGCAGAACCACTCGCGCCACTTGTCGCGAAGCGTGCGTTGAACCGCAGGAACGCGGCCGGGATGGATGGTACCCTCGATGCCGCGGATCAGCGCATCGCGCTTTGCGTTCCGCCCAGCGCGAGCCTCGCCCGACGCCCGACCCTTCTCCCGACCACTGACAGTGGCTGCGTGAACTTCCAACGCCGCCGAGGTGCGCGCCGCGTCGATGACGCCGCGCAGTGCCGGCCGTAGATCGTCCGGCGCCAGAATCTCGGCCGAGCCGAGAAGGCCGGCGCGGTCGAGCAGCGCGGCGGCAACGGCGATCTCATCACGCGCTTCGCGAGTCGGCTTCCTACCGAATAACCTAGCCTTCGTGTGGCGGAACAGGCGCAGCAGCGCGACCGCCTGCGCATGCTGCGGCGTGCGGTCCGCTGGCGGCATCGCCGCGAGGTCATCGAGCGTCATTGCCTTCATGATCTCAATGACTGGCACCAGCGCTTCACCTGCGGAGGCGATGGCCTTTTCCTCAGCGCTTGGAACCATCAGCCGGCGGCCTTCGCGACTTGCGACACGACGCCCGCCGGGCGCGAACAGTAGTTGGCCCATTCGGCCATGAGGGCGGCACGCTTCGTCAGCAGGTTGCCGCGCGCATATGCCGCTTCGGCTTTGTCCTTCAGGCCATGCGCCAGCGCTTGCTCGATCACTTCGCGCGGATGGTGCGTCGCTTCGCCGGCCCAATCGCGGAACGTGCTGCGGAAGCCGTGTGCCGTCACCGTCTCGCCGGCGGCGTCGGCCCAGGGCTTCTTCGTGCCGAAGCGCTTCATCTTCCGCAGCAACATGGTCATCGCCATCGACGACAGCCCGCCGCCGCTGCCGCGCCCGGCGAAGACGCGCGCGTCAATGTCGGTATCGGGCTGGGCAGCGCGCGCCTCGGCCAACACCGTAAGCGCGGCATCGCTGAGCGGAATGCGATGCTCGCGGCCGGCCTTCATGCGCGCCGCCGGGATCGTCCAGAGGCGCTGCGCGGTGTCAATTTCGGCCCAGGTGGCGCCCAACACCTCACCGGATCGGGCTGCCGTCAGGATAGCAAAGCGCAGCGCCAGCGCCGCAGCGCCGCCGCGTGTACCCAGCGCTATCCAGAACGCCGGCAGTTCGCGCCAGTCGAGAGCGGCATGGTGCTCGACCGCCTGCACCTTCGCCTTCTTCGGCAGCAGCAGGGCAAGGTGGCCCTTCCACCGCGCCGGGTTCTCGCCGGAGCGCCAGTTGCGCACCTTGGCGGAATCCAGGACGGCTTCGATCCGGCCGCGCACGCGCGAGGCCGTCTCGGGCTTGGTGGTCCAGATCGGACTGAGCGCCGCCCGGACGTGGTCGGTGTCGACCATGTTGACCGGCAGGTCGCCGAAATGGGGATACGCATAGGCATCGAGTGTGGCCGCCCACTGCGCCGCGTGCTTCTCGTTCCGCCATCCGGCCTGCTGACTCTCAATGTGCTGCCGAGCAGCCTCACGGAAGGTCGGCATGCGCGCGGCCAATGCCGCTACCGCAGCCTCGCGCGCACGCTGTTCGCGAAGGGCGATCGGGTCGGCTCCGCCGCGGACCAGCAGCAGGGCCTCCTCGGCTTTCCGGCGGGCAGCGGCCAGCGTCACGTCGCCGACAGCGCCCAGGCCCATGATCCGGGGCCTACCGTCGATTTGATAACGGAAGGACCACGAGGCCCTTCCACCCTCGCCAGCGGTCGGCGCTTCGATGCGCAGGTAAAGGCCCGGCGCGACGCGGTGCCGCCCCTCGCGCTGACCACGCAGCGCAGCCTCGACTTCCTTCGTCGTCCACGCCTTCGGAGCCATGATCCGAGCCTTCAGTCTTGTCCAACCGGGGCACTGTCTATGCGGCGGTTATGGGCACGTCCAGGTGCATCCGCATATGTGGATATAAATGAAAAAGCCCCGGATTTCCGGGGCTTTCCTGCGGTCTCTGTGGCATGTGAAAAGGGGTCACTGGCGGAGGGGATGGGACCCTCGCCGCGTGATCCTGAACCCCAGCTAACCCTTGATCTTCCTATCCTCCAGAGGCACCGTGAGGGGGAAAACGTGAGGGGAGACGTGAGGGGGAATGGCGAGAATACCGGGCTATCTGGAACAGCGCCGGGCCGGCTGGGAAGCGGTGGTGGATGTGCCCCCTTCCCTGCGCGACGCGGTCGGTCGGAAGCGCCTCCGCAAGGGTCTCGACACGCGCGACAAGGACATTGCCAAGGCCCGCCTTCCGAAGGCGCTGCTAGAACTGCATCGCCGGATTGATGATGCTCGCCGGAAGCGTCCCGAGACTGACCCCGTGATGGCCGAAGCGATGGCGTGGCGGGACACGCTGACCGCTGCCCGCGACGGCAAGCCCACGGGCCTCCCTGTCGAGCGGTTTCACGACCCGGACGGGACCGTGCATGAGACCGCCGCCGTGGATTTCGCAATGGGCTTGGTCGAGGACCGTGCGGAGCGCATCGCGCGGGAGGAAGGGGCATCGCGGGCACGGGCCTTCGCGGACATTGCGGCGGGCATCGCCACCCCGACCATGCTGCACCTTGATGAATGGCTGGCCGAACCCGGCGACCGTGGCGAGCGGCGATTGCGAACGGTGTCCGACTACAAAGGGATCGTGAAGCACTTCGCAGATTGGCAGGCATCCGCCGGACACGGTTCCTCGGTTGAGGCCGTCACGCGCCGCGTTGCTGGTCTCTAAGCCCAGCACCTAGAGCGGTCGGTGAGCGCCACCCGCACCCGCACGGTATGCGGCGCCCTCATGGGCTACTGGCGATGGATGGAGAAGCGCGGCGTTGTCGCGGAGGGCATGGCGAACCCATGGGAACGGCAGGCCCCCGGCAAGGCCCGTGCGAAGGGCGCAGCAGAGCCCGAACGGGCCTTCACGGATAATGAGGTCGCGGCGCTGTTCGGCGGCACCACCGAGGGCTTCATGCTGGACCTAATGCGCTTCGCCGCCCTCACGGGCGCCCGCCTTGAGGAACTGGCGCGACTGACGGTCGGCATGTGCGATGCGGACGTGATCCGCGCCCCCGGATTGAAGGGGTCGAACGTCTCGACGCCCCGTGACGTGCCGGTGCATCCCGACCTTGCGCCCATCATCGCGGAACGGATCAAAGGCAAGCCCGCCGATGCCTGGCTGTTCCCGGAGTTTGGGGACCTGAACAAGCACGCGGAGCGGTCGGGCGCGGTGTCCAAGAGGTTCAACCGCTATCGCCAGGAGGCAGGCGTCCATGAGCGCGAGGAAGGGCGGCGGCGGTCCAAGGTGAACTTCCACAGCTTCCGCCGATGGTTCGCCACTCGGGCCATTGCAGCGGGCCAAGAGCCCCGCATCATTGAGGCGGTGATCGGCCACAAGCCTGACCCGTCAGACGTGCTGATGCGGAGCTACGTCACAGCGGGGCAACTTGGGGCGAAGCTGCGGGAGTGCGTGCTGGCGGTGAAGCTGCCCAGCGATACGAAGAGGGGCCGATGAGGGCTGGGAATGATGACGGTCGTGCGTTGGCCGCCGATCTCGACGCAATGACAGCGACCGTCGCGGGGATGCGAGAAATCCTCCAAGCACAGACCCGGCTGGTCGATGCTTGCCTGCATTGCCTTCAACTCTCCAGAACAGGTGAGAGGCCGCTTGCGGCGGGCGATCCGGAGGTCGTGGACGTTGTGCTCACCATGGCCCACATGGTCGGCATCTCTGGCCACTCGATACTGCGCTTGACTGAGGAGGTCTCGCTCCACGTGCGCGACGCCTATCCGATTGCTCGCTCCATTGTGGAAGGCGTCGTCAACGTGCTGTTCATCATGGCCAAGGGCCGTGACATGGCGGCCCGGGCTAAGCGCCATGCAGAGCAGAAGGCGTTCCGCGACCTTCATCGGACGTGGCAAGCCGGTGAAACGACGATGGCTGTGCAGCGCATTGTGGAACTCACGCCGGGGGAACGGTCGCGTCTGGAGGCCCTCGCGGCGGAGTTTGCGTGGAGGAATGGCCGCGAAAAGGATTGGACCGACGAGAACATTGCTGAACGCCTTGCTGCAATCGCGGCCACGTTCCCACGGTCGTCGCATATCATTCTCAGCGCTGCGACCTTCAACATCTATCGCCACGCGTCGGAGGTCGTTCACGGTACCTACTTCGCGGCGATGCACTTCTGGGGCATCGGGGGCGGCCGAGGCAGGCCGACGAACGGCGATCAAATGCGCCTGCTGGTGCTCGATCACCAGTTTGCAGTGTTGATGTCAGCGACCTTCGCCTTCACCGCTCTTGTCGAGTGCGTCGCGGCTTACATCGGTGAGAGTGGCCTCAAAGAACTGGCTGGCAAGCAGTTGGATCGGTTACGGGCGCTGCCTGCGGTTGCCGAGGCGCTGCTCTCAAGTGACGGACCCGCGCCATCGCCCTAGTCTCTTGCGATGCCCCTTTCCTGCTCCTGCGGCGGGCGAGTGACGGGCCTTCCCCGCGCCCGCCCCTTCGCCCCGGCCGGTCCCCTTCCCGGCCCGTAGGCGGTCCTCGGAGGGCCGGCGGGTGGCGCTACCGCCCAAGCCCCGCCTTCACCCGCACCCCGTGGCTTCCCGTGGTGGATGACGTAGGTCCCGAGGACTAGCCGCGCCTCGGCGTCCCCGTCCCCTGCCACCCACCGCTGCACGGGGGACAAGGCGGGAGACCACGCGACGGGCGGCCCGAAGGTCCCCGCCGAGGATTGCGGCGGCGCGGGTGGTGGTGGTGGCGCGGGTGGGCTTGCGAGGGCCCCTCATGGCGCTTCCCCCGGCTTGGGCGCCCACGAGACCGTCAGGCGGAACCGCCCGGCCTCCATTTCCCAGGCCCCGGGCTCCCGGATGAAGGCCCATGAACGGGGCGCGGCGCGGTCCCGGCGGGCATAGGTCTCGACGTTGCCGACGCGGAGGAACGTCCCCGCGCTGTCGATGGTGAGGCTAACGGCCATGGCCTTCTGTCTCCATTCCTATCCCCCGGCCCTCCCGGAGTAGCGCCATGGTGCCCGCCCGGTCCCCGTTACGGAAGCCGGAAAGGAACACAATCCGCAGCAATATCAGTCCCTTAATCGGTATTGTTGCGCCGGGTCTGAAAGGCCCTTGGGATCGGTGAGAGCCCATTGTCGGGGGCTAGATGCTCCCGCTATCGGGACTATCGGGGGCCTAGAAGGGCGACGCGACGGGCGCTTTTCGGGCACCGGGAAGGGCCTCCTAGGGCAAGGAAGGCCCCGCGCATCAATGCATCCCATGCCGCTGATAGAGGACACTTATCCTAGATCAGTGGCGGAAGGGATGCTCGGCGGCGTTTGCGGTGCAGTGGGATTGACCGCAAATCCGGCCAGCCCAGGCCAGTCTATCGTGGCGCGGTGGCGACGGGGCGCGGCGGGGGCCAGATGTCGGCGGCGGTGGGCTGCCCCAACGGGATCACGCCGAGGTAGTGCAGGACCAGCACCGCGAAGCCTGCCCAAAAGGCTAGACCGATGGCGCGGTCCCGCCCCGGATGCCTGGACAGGGCCAGGGCCTTCCGCCGTTCCTCGCCCATCGGGGCCGTGGCGGTGGCCTGCGCGGGTCCCGTTGCGGGCCGCCGGGCGGTGGTAGCGGCGCGGCGCAGCGGTCTCATGCTTCGGCCCCCTCGGCGCGGGCCAGGGCGCGGCGAACGGCGGTGGCGGTCCATGTGCCGCCCCTCGGCGTGGGAACGCCCATGGTGTTGAGACCATCGGCCAGCGCGTGCAGGGACGCGGCGCCGCCCTCGCGAAGCTCCCGGATCGCGGGCATCACGCGGAACGCTGCCCGGTCGGCGGTGTCGATGCGGGCGGCGGCGGCAGCCTTCGCATCCGGGGGCGCGGCGGGCCGATTGCCACGATCCCCGCCGAGCTTGGTCCCCCTCGCCTTCGCCGCTGCCAGGGCGGCCTTGGTCCGATCCGAGATTAGCTCCCGCTCCCGCTGCGCCATCGCCGCATAGACCCGAAGCATGAGGTCATCGGCATCGGGCATGTCGGCGGTGCGGGGGCGGATGCCTTCCTCCAACAGCGCGGACAGGGCGTGCGCCCGGCGCGTGATGCGATCTAGCTTCGCGGCGACCAGGAAGGCCCCCATCCGGCGGCACTCCGCGAGCGCTGCGAGGAAGCCCGGCCGGTTGTCGGTCTTGCCGCTCGCCACGTCCTGATGCTCGGCAATGAGCTTCCACCCACGGGCCTCCGCAAAGGCCCTGACGGTGGCCTGCTGGGCTTCCATCCCAAGGCCCGACTGCCCTTGCTCGGCGGTGCTCACCCGATAGTAGGCCACCGCGAAGGCCGGTTGCTTGCCTCGCCCCATCGTCACTTCCCCTCGGTCCCGTCCTTGGTCGGGCGGGAGGATGGGGGCATGGCTGGATCGTGTCAACACCGATCATCGGTCGTTGTTCTATAATGACACGGTCTTGCTGCTCCCCGCTGCCCGCGCCACGGTCCCGTGGGGCGCATGACGGGGCATAGAGGGGGCGCGAAGGGTGAAGCCGGATTGGGGCAGCGTGACAGCGGGGGCGGTGCTGGCCTTCGTGGCGGGGCTGCTAGTGATAGACGCGCTAGGGGCGAAGGGCCGCTACCAGATTGCCCCGCTGTCTGCCGGGGTGGTGGCCCGCATCGACACCAGGACAGGCGAGGTCATGGGCTGTCGGGCCGACCGGGATGCATGGCCCCGCTTCGACTGCGCCGCGCCGATGGGCACGCGGTAGCTCGCCACGTCCCCGGCGGGGACCTCACCCACCCCCACGGGGGAAAGCCGCTGCGTCCGGAGGGCGGTAGGCCGCTCAGATGCGTGGCCCAAAATATCCGGGGTCTCGCCGCGCATTGGGGCACCTCGGCCACATTTCAGGTCACCGCCGGGAAACAGGCGGAATACCTAGGGTTTGACCCCCGGGCGCCCCGTCGAAAACCCCACCTTGTCGCCTAGGGGTGTCCATTTTTGACAGCCCCTAACGGTGCCCTGCGGAGACCAGGGCCTCCAGGCCCCTCCCATGGAAGGGAAAAACGCGGAGGCCCTAGCCGGTGCCCCGTCCTAGAACTCAGCGGGGACCCATGCGCGGGCCTCGCGAAGCTCCCGAAGGGCCGCCTCCGCTTCCCCGATGATGGCCCCGCGACGGGCTGGATCGGTCACGCCACGGGCCGCTGCAAGGGCCTGCGCGATAGCCTCGTGGGCCGCCCGCGCAAAGCCTTCCTCCGGGTCCTCCGGGGCTGGCGCCTCGGCGGGGGCCTGTGCTTCCGCGCCGTATTCCCGGGCGGTGTCGGGGAAGTCCTTGTGCATCCAGTTGCTCACGGTCTGATGTGTGACTAGCCCGCCAAGGGCCTTTGAGATTTCTCGATAGGACAGCTTGCCGGGCCCCTTCCCCTGTCTCGCGCGGATGCGGTGGCGGCGGGCCTTGATGAACGCCCGGAAGGCGTCTCTCACCTCCCGCGCCTTCAACGGCAGGCCGTGAGTGAGGTTCGCCTCTGCTGCCAGCCATCGGGCTTCCTGTGCGGTGGCCTCGGTGATGATGGCCTGGACGTGCGTTGCCCCTATGGCCTGATGCGCGGCGACGCGGTGCCATCCGTCCACCAGCACGGGCACGCCAGAGACCAGCGCAACGCGCACGGGGGGAAGCCGTGCTTCGGCCCGAAGGGCGTTGGCGTAGCGGGCCACCGCAGCGCGATTTATCGCGTGCCTGATCTGGAACCGGCTGTCCCGGTGAAGGTCCCGGATGGCGACCGTAACGGGGTCCCGCTGCTGCCCCGTCACGGGCTACTGCCGCTGCCACCGATGGAGAACTGCCGCCCGACCCATGAGCCCACCTGGCCCACCGTCTGCTGCATGTTCTGGCCGCTCGCACCGTTGTAGGCATTCACGCCCGCCGCAAAGCTGTTGGCGAGACCAGCGACAAGTTGCATCCCCGATGGTGCCGCGACGGTGGCGGTTGGGTTCTGCACGGGGACCGGGCCGGGCTCCCTGATGGGCGCCGTGGGGGCAAACGTGCGGATACTCCCGGCGATCTGTGATGCCTGCGCGTCGTGCTGTGCATCCAGGGCCAGGGCCTCCCGGCCCATCTGCCGCATGACGGCGTTGCGGTTCACGTCGATCACGGTGACCACGTCGCCCTCCTGCCGCATCACGTCGCCAAGGATGGTCTCGACGCTGTTGCCCTCAACGCCCCGTTCACGGTTCGCGTATTGCGCCCGTGCTGCCTGCCCCTGTTGGGCCGTGCTGGTCTTGTTGAAGGTCGCCGCGATGGTCTCCTCGATGCCCCGCACGGCCAGCGTGAAGGCGTCGGCATCACGGTTGCGCTCGACGGCAGCAAGGGCGGTGGTGGCCCACATGGTCTGCTTGTCGAACTCGCCCCGCGAATAGGCCAGCACCTCGTTGGCATAAGCCAAATCCTGCTGCCAAACGTCCATCTGGTATTCCATCACGTCGCGTCGGTGTTCCCGGTTCGCAGCGTCGGTGGCGGCGGCATAGGCGTTTTGCTTCTTTGCTGATGCCGTCTGGCCCTGATGGGAAGCGTAGGCTGACGCGGCGGTGACCGCGAGCGTGGCCGCGCCGATGATGAAGGCCATTGGTCTCAGCCCTCCCGCGCCGTCCGAAGCCGCGCCGCGTTTGCTAGCGCGTCGGCCTGCACGTTCATCGGGTTGTCGGCGTGGCCCTGCACCCATTGCCACGTCACCTCATGGGGCTCCGCTGCGGCAACGAGAATCGCCCAAAGGTCAGCGTTCAGGACGGGCTTGCCGCTGGTGGTGCGCCACCGGCCTTCCTGCCACCGCGCGAGCCATAGCGTCATGCCTCGCACGACATACTCACTGTCGGCGTAAAGGACGACGCGGCTTGGACGCTTCAACGCGGAAAGACCTGCAATAGCCGCGTGAAGCTCCATGCGGTTGTTGGTGGTCATGGCCTCGCCGCCGCTGAAGCTGCGCGTCTGGCCTTCCGAGTTGCGGAGGATGGCGGCCCACCCGCCGAAGCCGGGGTTCGGGCGGCAGCTTCCATCGGTCCATATGTCGATGTCTCGCGGCACAGTGCCGAGGGGCGTTGCGGCATCGCCGCTGTCAGTCATGGTCATTTGGATTTGTTCCTTATGGGCACACGTCCGCGCTTCCGGGTTCGGGGGACCGAAGCGGGCATCGTGAGGTGGCCTTGAGGGGTTGTGAGAGAGAGTGGATCGGGCGGCGGGACAATCACGACGCGAGGCGTTCGCCATCGGCATAGCGGACTGCACCGCTACCGCTGCGGCGCGTGGGGAGGTCGGGGGGTATTGTGGGTAAGGCCCCCCTATTGTGGGGAGACGGCGGGTAACCTCCGCGCATCTTCCTGTGGGGAACGACCGGGTATTGCCGGACCAGCTTCGGGACGTGGGGAGGGGGTGGGTATTGTCCGCTCTGCCCATTGCGCTTTGGGCGGTCGGTGCGTGGGGTAGTCCTGACTATTGCCGCCGGGCCCTCCCTGTGGGGGAGGGAGGGGTAACCTCCAGCGGGTCCCCCTATGGGGAGATGCAGGGTAACTCCCGCCGGCCTCTCTGTGGGGAGGGACCCCCTATTGTGGGGAGATGGCCCCTATTGTGGGGAAGGCCCCCGTAACTCCCGCGCGGCCCCTTGTGGGGAGATAGGGGGTAACTCCCCGGCCCCGGTTCAAGGGGAGGGACAGGGTATTGATCGAACCCCGATCCGATGGGGAACGACCCCCTATTGTGGGGAGGTGGGGGGTAACTCCCCGGCGCCCCTTCCGGCAAAGCCCACTGCACCGAAAAGGCGCCGCCGATGCGTGGGGAGATGCACCCTATTGTGGGGAGGGCCCCCGCAACTCCGCGCCGGTTTATGTCGTGGGGAGATAGGCCCTAATCCCGATGCCCGCCCTGTGGGGAGGGGGGCCGTAACCCCGATGCCCGGCCTGTGGGGTAGCAGGCCATAGCTCGGCGCCGCACGGTCACTCTGTGGGGAGTTTCACCCTAACTCGCTGCGGGCCAGCGGCGGGACCGGCGAGGGCACCGACCCAAGGTCCTTCAACACCTCATCCGGCATCCCCGAAAGCCCTTGCCGCACCCCCCGCCCGCGTTCCTCAGGTTGTGCCTGCCAACAACGGCGCGTTCTTCGGCGTGATCAAGCCATCGTCACGGAAGCCGCTGGACGATCTTTACCGGCCCGCCAATCAAGACTTCTACGTTTTGCACTGGGGGTGGGCCCGCCCAGTAGGATCGGGCACGAGCCGCGAATGCGTCGAAGTAAGCTACGCCGGGCGCCAACAGGGGAAGTGTGTGGTCGCCGAAGTGCAATGGCGCTGGCCCGACAAGCTCCACCTCATACGGAATGTCGCGGAAGCGGCTGTTGGTTTGCATGAAATGCCGAAGGTCCGCCTCGGAGCGACAAGCAAACAGCGCGTCCAACCGGCTGGGCTTCGCGGCGTCAATATTCAGCCGCTCCTGCTCAAGGATCATTTCGCGGAATGCAACTCCGAACGTCCCGCCCTCATTGGGAAGATAGGTTCGGATCATTCGCCCCCAGTTCCCCGGTTCGATAATGCTACCCGGCGCCAGTAGCGCCGAGGCACAGTGGAAAAACCTCACAAGCATCAGCTCCCTAACTGCCTAGCCAAATCCGCGAGCCGCCCGGGGTCGGGAATGTCCACTGTTTCAAGGTTCACTGGGGGCTCGAAGGCTAGGTTCCGTGGACAGTTACCTGAGCCAAAGGATGGTGGCGGCGATGGTGACGACGGCGAGGAAGTTGCGGGCGGTCTTTTCGTAGCGTGTGGCGACGCGGCGGAACTGCTTGAGCTTGGA
>NZ_JBDOQQ010000034.1:0-26351 GCF_039839775.1 Roseomonas sp. CAU 1739 | reverse complement strand
CGGCGTCGCCGACCATATTCATCATCGACGACGACAGCCAGGTGCGCGCCGCCATCCGGGCCGTGCTTGAGGATGCGGGCATGCTTGTCGAGGATCATGCAGACGCCAAGGCGTTCCTCGATGCCTATCGGCCTGGCGGCGAGGGGTGCGTGCTGGTCGATGCCCGCCTGCCTGGGATGGATGGCCTGGAGCTGCTGGATCGGTTCCGGGCCGCGGGCCATCGGCTGCCGACGATCATGATCACCGGCCATGGCGATGTGAGGATGGTGGTGCAGGCCATGAAGGCTGGTGCCGTGGATTTCATCGAGAAGCCCGTCAGCCGGGACGATCTGCTCGCCAGCATCGGCCGGGCGCTCGAGCGGGCGCGGGATTCGAGTAAGCGACTGGCCTGGCACGACAGTGCCGCGAACAGCATCGCAGGCCTGACGGAACGGCAGCGCGAGGTGATGGATCGGGTTCTCGCGGGGCACCCCAGCAAGAACATCGCCGCGGATCTGGGCATCAGCCAGCGCACCGTGGAGAACCACCGCGCCGCGGTCATGCGGAAGACCGGGGCTGCGTCGCTGCCTGCCTTGGCCCGGCTGGCCCTCGCCGCGGCCGCAGGCGCACAACCATGAGTGGTCGCCGACGCTCCGCGGTTAGGTAGTTTCCGAGGCTGGAAACTATCTGTCTGGTGGGAGCCTACTCAACTCGCCAGCACTCACGATGACCGTCAGGTGCAGCTGCAGAGCAACCCTATCCATGTCGATGACCCGCATTGGAGGCTGTTCCACCCGGCGATCGGCCTGCTGTGCCTGCAGGATCCCGGAGATCACCATGACACCGTTGCAAACGTGCTCCCCCACTGAGAGTCTGCTGACGATCGTGTTTGACCATTCGGTCGTCTCGCGCCCGCTCAAGCGTAGCGTGACGCTTGAGGACATCGCGAGGATGTGGGGAAGATTTCCGCGGCGCCGCTACGGGGCTCCTGTTGCGATCTCTGTCACCCTTGGACGCGCAGGCGATGAAGCCGCAGGCCAGGGGTTGGCATCGCAGCATTGATCCGGACGGGTCTGCCTGCATTGCCAGGATGCGGCTCATGAATCGCTAGTCCTGTTCCAGATGTCCCACGTTGCTGGGCGTCGCTGAGCGGGTTGAAGTCCCGGCCTTCCAGAAGCGCACGACCGCACCGGCGTCGTATTTCCCCCTGCGGCCTGCGCAACCTGCTGGGCACAATTTGCGCTCCCAGGCTCAGACGATGCCACTTGCTGCGGTGCAACCACGACACGGTCTCCACGTTGTCCAACGCAGGGAAGCATTGGATTGGCGGTATCTTCGTTCCCAATCTCATCCTTTTCGTCAGGAAACAGACAGGCTCAGCCCTGTCTTCTGACGCGTTCGAAAATCCAACAAGCAGCTATTGCAAGGATATCTTCATGACCCTTCGAAGCCTGATGCAGGCCGGTCCGGCCAAAGCCAATGAGTTGTTTGCAAGGCTGTCCGAGACTTCGGACGGCGCAGTGAAGACCCGGGAGAAAATTTTTTCCGAACTCAAGTTCGAGCTGGAATTCCACACCAGCCTCGAGGAGCAGCACCTCTTCCCGGTCTTGAGACGAAATCCTGAGACCAAGGACCTGGTTGCCGACGCGATCCGGGACAACAAGGAGCTGCGTGCGAAGCTGGCGGAGCTCGACGGCATGCCGAAGAACGACGTGGAATTCTCGGATCGCCTCTCCGAGCTGCAAAAGGTGTTTCGTCAGCATGCTCGGGACGATCGGAAGGAGCTCCTACCTGCAGTTCAGCGCGCGTTGAGTGACGAGCAGGTCCAGGGCGTTACGGACAAGATGGAAGCGGGCATCGCCGAGGCCGAGCAAGCCAAGCAGGACGAGGCCGAAGAGCGTCGGGCGAAGGCCCGGCAAGAGCGCGAGCAGGCCGAGTTTCTCGCCCGTCAGGCCGAGCTGCGGGAGCAGGAAGATGCGAAGGCTGAGCGTGAGCAAGCCGTCGCTGAACAACGTGTGCGTGCCCAGGCGCGCCAGCTTACTGAGGCGGCGCTTATGCCAGTCGCCGTTACGGCCAAGGCTGCCGAAGTGGCCGCCCGCCAGACCACCGCGGCTTTTGGTTCCGCAGCGAGACAAACTCAGCCACCTGCGCTGGCACTGACCAACATGTTCATGTGGCCCTGGCTCTCGGCCATGCAGAGGGCGCGGCAGCCAGACCCCACGACGGCCCGCGGGGTGTCCGGCTTGGAGGAAGTGATCCCGCTTGGCGAGGAGGTTCTCGAGGTCGGCAAGCGCACGGAAAACCGCGGCACCGCACGCATTCGCCGTTTCGTGGTCGAAACGCCAGTCGAGCGGCAGATCACGCTGCAGAGCGAGAGGGTGGTGGTGGAGCGCCGTCGGCCGGTGAGCGACCAGGTCACCGGCGAGATCCTGACCGACGTGACGATCGAAATCATTGAGACCGAGGAGGTTCCGACGGTCGAGAAGCGGCTCCGCTTGCGTGAGGAGATTGTCGTGCGGATGGAGCGCACCCAGCGTATCGAGACGGTGAAGGAAACTGTGCGGCGGGACGAGGTAGAAATCCAGCAGCCCAGACGTAAGCGCGGCGACCAGAACCTTCGTCCAGTTATGATCGAAGACTAAACATGCCCTTTAACTTGGACGGAAGCTCGAGGCTACCAGCTGGCAGCAGCATACCGTCCGCGGCTTCCTCGCCGGCCTCAAACGCCGCTGCATCACCGTTAAGGCGCTTGGAGCACGTTCGCCAGGTTGGCGCGAGCAATGAAGGCGCGCGGGGGTGCTACGCGGTCTACCGGGTCGCCGATTGAGGCGACCCGGCAGAGCGTGGTTACGCCGCCCGGCTGCTCTGCGGATGCTCCAGGAAGAAGCGGAGCATCTCGCGCGACGCATCGGGGCCCCGCGGGTCGGTGTAGGATCCGGCAGCGCTGCCGCCGGACCAGGCATGGCCGCTACCATGCACCAGCCATTGCTCGTGCACTGTCTGGCCTGCGGCATCGGCATAGACGGTGCGGCTATACGTGTGGCCGCCTGGCACTTGTCCGCGCTGCACCTCGGTTCGCAGCCCGCCGGCCGCAGCGGATTGCGCTATGACCTGATCGCCGTTGCGCGGATGTACCGTTTGGTCCTTGTCCGCATGAAACACGATGGTTGGGACGATGCGCCGGCTTCCGTCTGTTGTCGGACTGCGGGCCGATTGCTGCGGCGTTGTCGCGCCCTGGCGCATGGCGGCAAAGGCCGAGGGCATGTCGCGCGCCGCGCCGCAGGCCAAACCGGAATGCACCCCGGCCGCCGCATACAGATCGGGGTAGGCCTGCGCCATGATGGCGGCCGCCGCACCGCCTGCGGAGAGGCCGGCGACATAGATCCGGCGCGGGTCAATCGCGTGGTCGCGCATGACCCGCCGGGTGATGCCCGCGATCAGCGCAGGCTCGCCCTGGTCGCGCTGCTGGTCACCGGGGTTGAACCAATTCCAGCACTTCTGGGCGTTGGCCGATTGCGGCTGGCCCGGATACACTATCAGGCAGCCATGCTCCTCGGCGACCATGTTCATCCGTGTGCCGGCGGCGAAGTCGTCGGGCGACTGGGTGCAGCCGTGCAGCATGACAACCAGCGGCATTACCTCACCGCGATAGGTGCTTGGAATGTAGAGCTTGTAGCCGCGGGTGCCAGCGTCGCTGCCGAAGGATCCAGTCAGGAACTGGGCGCCGTCCGGCAAACGCTCGGCCGGACGCGCCATCGGACCCTGCGCCAGCCCGGCCAGGCCCTGCGCCAAACCGCCCTGATTGATCTGATTGAGGAAGCCACGCAGCGCTTTCGGCATCTGCGGCATCTGCGGCATCTGCGGCATCTGCGGCATCTGCGGCATCTGCGGCATCGTGGCCGCACCTAGGCCCCCGGTCGGCCAGCGGCCGGCCGCCGTTGCGCGCGGCTCCGGGGCGGGCGCGGAACCCGACACCTCGCCCGTCTCGGGATCGACGTCGAAAATGCGCCGCGGGCGTCCAGCCGCCGGTGCGGCTGTGTCCTGCGGCGAAGTCGCCAGGCTGTCAGCCAGTGCCTCGCCATGGAACACGCGCTGCAGCAGCACGGAGGCTTCGGTCAGCTTGCCTTCGCGGGTGAGACGAGTCGCCTCAAGCATGTGGTTCGGGAGGATCGCGTTCATCTCTAGTACCTTCAATGCGCGGACCCAGGGCCAGCCCGGGTCGCAAGTGGACTCGCTCTGCATCCTGTCGCGGAATGTCGATGGTGGAGGCTGATGGTCGCCGTTCGAATGCAGGACGGCAGTTAGCGGGAAGCGGTGCGGTCGGGGTCGGGTCGGTCAGAGGGTGCGGTCGGCGAGCGCGGCCTTCACCGCGGCGCTGGCCTGCAGCGCCCCCAGGACGGAGATTGAAGCAATCGTCGCCTGCGCGAGTTCCGGTGTGACATCAGCCGCGATGCTGGCGAGACCCAGTACCCTGATGTTGAGCCGCTGCCCCGCCGCAAGGGCCGCTTCGAGGTCCGTGCGGCTGAAGTGCCGCAGCCCAAGATCCAGGCTCTTCCTGGCCACAGACTGCTTGGTCGAGTCAGCGTGCCGGTCGATCTGATTGCGGATTGCAGTGCGGATGAAGTCTGTCCGGTTCGAATAGAAGCCATCCTGCACCAGCAGATCGATATGGCCGAGATCGACGTAACCGAGATTGATGGTGATCTTTTCGGTGTCGCTGCTGGCCTTGGGCCGCAGTTCGTGTACGTTGCCTGCCACTGCGTGAACATCCCTATACCATCTGTGTGGATGGTAAATGGCGTATCGTTGACTGGTTTCAAGCAGCCCCATTCACGCTGGCATGCTTTGCCGCCTGGAGATGACGGACGCGACTCGCGCTGCAAATGAGAGTTGCCTCGTGATGGGTGAACCGCTCCCACCGCTGGACCGCGACGTCCACGTAGCGCGCGTGGACCTCCATTGGGCACCAGATTCGGCTGGTGGTCTCGGCGGCAATGATCGTGCTGCCACTACCGCAGAACCGTAGATCACCTGGCCCGCCGCGCTGTTGTTGATGGTCGCGCAATGGCCTGCCGTTCGATGAAATGCTGCGTCGCGTTTGCCAGCGTTGCTCGATGGTCATCGATCCGGTGCAACCGCGTAATGTCCTGCGCGTTGGTGATTCATGGCGCGTGGGCTTGTTTCTTCAGCGGGGCGCACGCGTTCCACGGATTGATGCGAGGAAGCCATGAGCGCGTTGATGAGGACGAACCCGATGCTCGGTATGTGGCTCGGTGGGATGCATGCGTGGATGCGGATGGTCCACTTCGGAACCGGCGCGTGGATGCTTGACCGCAAGCGCGGCGGCGATGCGACGGACGGAGAAGCGGTTCTGTCTCAGGCCGGCGTGTCGGTGGCCGTGGCGGCGGCGACCGCACCGAAAGCCTGACGCTCACCTGCAAGGATTGCCGCCCTGCCCGTGTGCTGCTGCTAGCTAAGAACGCTGCCGTAGACCAGCGCAAAACGCTGCCGCAGAAGTGCTCGTAGATCGCCTCCCTTGGAGGCTGCACGGGTCGATGCGTGCATTCAAATGGCCTTTGGGTGCGATGCACCGCCGCCTGGAGACTTTCGATCATGATGCGGACATCCCCCCCATCGCGCGGCGGCTGATGGAGCGGTCGGATGTGCTCCGGCACCTCGCATTCATCGGCAAGGTAGGGATAGCCGGCACGAAACCCATTTCGCCCGCGCGGATGCCGGCGACGCGAAGTTACTGCTGAGTAAAGCAACAAGATGATCGCGACCTTCGCTTGGCTTCGCGGAGAGACTGAGCGAATGGTCACTGGCGCGGAGACCACCGCGCTGCTCCGCAAAAAACCTCAATCGCGGGGCTCGGGCCGGTAACGCCCGGAACATCGGGTGCCGAACCGGAGCCCCACGATGACGAAGCTATCCGACACTCAACGCATCATCCTCAGCCAAGCCAGCCAGCACGGTGACAGGCTGGCGATCCCGCCCGAGCGCCTGCCGGCCGCGGCGCGCCAAGCCGTCCTGCGCAGCATGATCGGCAAAGGGCTGCTGGAGGAGGTGCCCGCCCCTCGCGAGACGATCGCGCTTGGCTGGCGCCAGGACGAGGACGGCGCCTGGATCACGCTGCGCATCACCGCAGCGGGGCTGGCAGCGATCGGCGCCGAGCCGGAGGCCGCATCGAAGACGCAAGGCGCGGACCCGATGGCCGGCGACCTTGCCGAATCGGCGAGCACCGACAGCGCCCCGACCGAAATGGCCCTTCTGCCCACGGCGCCCATGGGAGACTCGCTGGCGGCGTTGGAGCCCGCTCCGCCCTCACCCAGCGGCGCGGCGCCAGAGGGCCAACAGCGCCCGTCCGTGAGTCAGCACGGGCCCACGGGCCGCGCGGCCACCCTGCGCATCGCCGCGGCGACGATCCTGGCCGCCTGGGACGCGCCGGAGCGTGACGGCCTCGACGACGCAGTCGCGGGTCTGCGAGAGGTTCTATCCACCGCACCGCGGATACCTCGCCTCACGCGCGACCCCGCCGCCGCGCGTCAGCCCCGCACCGGCACCAAGCAGGAGACCGTGCTCACCCTGCTGTGCCGCGACCAGGGCACCACCATCGCCGAGATCATCCACGCCACCGACTGGCAGCCCCATACCGTCCGCGGCTTCCTCGCCGGCCTCAAGCGCAAGGGCGTCACTGTCGAAGTGCTGGAGCGCATCCGACAGGTCGGCCCGAACAAGCAGGGTGCGAAAGGGTCCTACTCGATCTACCGCATTGCCGCCGCGACCCCGCCGGCGGAGGCCGGCTGATGCGCCTCGGTGCACAGACGCCCCGCCTCGCGGTCGGGCTCACGAGGGTCTCGACCGCCGGGCAGGGACAAAGCGGGCTGGGCCTGGAGGCCCAGCAAGCCAGTATCCGGGCCTTCGTCGTGACGCAGGGCTGGGCGCTGGTGGCGGAGTATTCCGACATCGCCTCGGGAAAGGACGATCGGCGGCCAGGGTTTCAAGCAGCTCTGGCCCGATGCCGACAATTGGACGCGGTGCTGGTCGCTGCCCGCCTCGACCGCATCACCCGTCGCGCACACACTCTGTCGCAGCTGCTGGAGGACGGCATCTCGATCCGCGCGGCGGACATGCCCAATGCCGACGACCTGATGCTGCGGATCTACGCCGCCATGGCGCAGAAGGAGCGGGACCTGATCAGTGAGAGGACCAGGGCGGCGCTGGCGGCGGCCAAGGCTCGTGGCAAAGCGCTTGGTGGGGACCGGGGCTATCGGCCGCCAGCGGGGCCGAACGCCACCGCAGCCGCGGTAGCGCGGCGCGAGGCCGCGGATCTGACCGCGCACCGTTTGCACTTCGAGTTGGAGCGACTGCGGGGGGATGGTCTGGTCGGCCACGCTGAGCTTGCGCGCGCGCTTACGGCCAACGGCGTAGCAACGCCGCGCCACGCAACCGTGTGGACCCACACGACTGTGTCAAGGCTGCTCTCCAGGGCAACCTCCTCCCGGTGATCACCGTTCCTGGGGTCATGCGGGCCGCGCCAGGCTCTCGAGTGCGGCCACGGTGCTTCTATCGAGGCTTTCGAATGCCACGATGTTTCGGCGCGACGACCCGCAGTTCGGCTACATCCTGGCTTTACGACACTGGACCTTTCTTAGCGCAGTCCAAGAAAGCCAAGGACGAACACCACAATCACCACGAGGCCGACGATATAGATGAGATTATTCATCTTTGATCCTTTCGTTCGGAAGGAAACGCACTTCCCGGAGATTCGAGTTGGGTCTGACCCCGCTAGTCGGTCCAAACGATTTGGACGCCGTCCCATTTTTTCCCGCGCATCCACGCAGCGAACGCGAACACGAGAGCGGCTGCATTCCAGGTGCCGCGGCGGGCTAACCCGGGGCCTCGCGGCGCTAGAAGCTCCTCAGCCTGCGCTGCAACCCTACGGAGCCGGGACTGGCGCATCTTTAGCGCCGCATCAACTGGGCGATGGTAAAGCCTGCCAACATGGCGGCGCCGACTGTGGTCAATGGTTGGCCTCGCACCGTACTGGCCATGGCTGCCGCGCTCTGCTGAACCGCTGCGACTGCATCATGCGCCACGATCCCGGCTCGGTCCGCGGCCTCACTGACGGTTGGGGCGACGCGATCGGTCCGAAGGGTCTCAACCTTTGTGCTCAGCGCGGTGATCTCGTTCCTCAACGCGGAGATTTCGGTCTCTAGTCCGGAAATCTCGCTGAGCAGTGCCGCATCGTCTCGATGCACATCGCGAGGTCCATCAATGAACGCTCGAGTGTGCCTATCCCGGGGCCATTCGTCGCCACTTGCCATCGAAGTCTCCTTTCGTAGGAGCGTTTAAGATAAACGCTGCCGTGCCGAGAAAGTTCACTCAGGCTTCGCTGTTCGCCGATCGAAACTCACTTGGTAGGCGTCGGCGAAGGCAGGGCGCTTCCGCGCTGTCGCAGCGGGTGGGACGGTTCTCCATCCACGCGTCGGACATGCCCGACGCCGATGACCTCATGCTGCGCATCTAAGTTCTTCAGCGTGGGCAGCGCCGCCGGCTTCGGATCAGCATCTTGCAGCCATTTGCCTGGGTTCAGCGCGGCGCCGCACCTACCCCCGGTGCGTTGGGGACTGTCGTCGCGGAGCCCGTGGGGGGCGTGCTGGGCACGAACGTAGGCGCCGTGGGGACGGTTGGGCTGGCGACTGTGCCCGGGGCCGGCGCGACCCCGGGAGCCGGCGTCACCGGTGGCGGCGTCTGCTGGAGTCCGGGCAGTTCGCCACGATCAAGGATCTGGCAGCGGCCGAGAAGATCAACTCGTCCTACGTCTCGCGCGTGCTGCGGCTGACGCTCCTGGCGCCGAACATCGTCGAGGCGATCCTGGAGGGGCGCCAGCCGGACAGGATCTCTCTGTCGGAGTTGATGGAGCCGTGGCCGGTGGAATGGCAGATGCAAACATCTGGACGAACGAGTGCCAGGCCACCGTGGGTTGGACCCCACCTCGCCCAGCACTGCTTGTAGGGCAGCGGCCGCCTTGGGGTCCGGCCGCTTCGGCCCAGGCACGTCAGTCTGCAGCTTATCGATGCGTCGGAACATGTGAACCTCGAGGAAAGCGTGGGGGCTACCTACTTGGGAGAGCACAACGCCTCCTCCCCTGAAGGCCAAACGGATCCGCGGCTGGTCGGTACCCACCAGCGATCATCACTTTTCAGGGGGGACAAGACCTCCGGATGCCGCACGCCGCATCGAAGCCTGGTGGAGGGTTCCGACCGTTTGGAAACTCTAAGGCCTGCACTCCGTTCTCTAACGGACCGGCAGCGGCATCCAAGGATTGGACGCAGCGGGCGCACAGCGCAGCAATCCAGTCGCAGCGGAGCCGCCGCCGGTCTTTCCACACCTCGGGCCAATTTCGAGCAGCGCATAGGCGCGTCGAATTTTGAGCCATATGAAACTGGAGAACGCCTTGAACACCCTGCGCTCCACAATCCTCGTCGCCGCTGTGCTGGGCTCGGTCAGTGCCGCTGGCGCTGCCTTCGCCCAGCAGCCGGTATCGCCCCCGGCCACCCCTCCCACAGGGGCGCCAGTAACGCCGCCACCGGCGAACGCACCCATGACAACGAGGCCGTCGTCGGATGCCCGGCCCGATCAGACCAACCAGATCGTCTCTGCCGCGGCATTGGAACGCGGCGCCAACAGCTTCACGGAAGGCCAGGCGCAATCCCGCTTCGAGGATGCCGGTTTCACGAACGTCACCGGTTTCGTGAAGGACGAAGCCGGCTTCTGGCGCGGACGGGGGATGCGGGGCGGCCTTGCCGTCGATCTCGCACTCGATTTCCGCGGCCGGATCGCCGCGGGCCCCGAAGTGGCGTCTCTCCCACGGCAGGCACCAACCGAGACGCGCTCTGGCGCACCGCCTGCTCCGGCTCCCGCCACCACCCCGCGCTGATCGCAGTAAAGGAACAGCATCATGGCCACTCAAACCAAAACATGGCTCTTCGACACCCACGCCAGCGCCCTCGCAGCGGTCCGCGATCTTGAATCGGCGGGCTTCACCTCGGACGAAGTCAGCATTCTCGGACAGCAGGGGGCCGTAGCTGACACCACCACGACGACAACGACGGAGAGCGGCGCTGTCGTTGGCGCCTCGGTCGGAGGCGTTGTGGGTGGTGGGGCTGGCCTGCTTGCGGGAATCGGGATGCTGGCCATTCCCGGCATTGGGCCCCTGGTTGCCGCCGGCTGGCTAGCTGCGACGCTCGCCGGCCTCGGCACAGGCGCGGTCGCGGGCGGCCTGCTGGGCTCCCTAACCGGATCAGGCGTCGAAGAAAGGGAGGCGCACGTCTATGCCGAGGGCGTTCGCCGCGGCGGTACTATCGTGACCGTTCGCACCGACGACGCTCGGATGGGACGCGCGTCGGATGTTCTCTCCGCACACGGCCCGGTCAACTTGACGACCCGCGAAGCAGATTACCGCGCGTCAGGCTGGAACCGGTACGTTGAGAACGAACTCGAAGTTTCGCGCTCCATTCCGGATGGCGCGCCGGGCAATCCCCCCGGGACCATGGCCAGCCGTGCCGTCGATGACATCGCGGGCACCAACATCAGCGGTGCACGGCCGGAGAACGAACTTCCGCGACGCAGCTGATTTGCCAGCGGGGACGGAGGTTTACAGTCACCGTCCCCAAGCTACCTACAACATTCACAATCAGGAGTGCGTCCCATGGCCAACGAAAAGACCCTCGCAGATCTCTTTCACGACATGCTGAAAGACATCTACTACGCGGAAAAGAAGATCCTGAAGACGTTGCCGAAGATGCGGCGCGCGGCGCAATCGCCCCAACTGAAGGAAGCCTTTGCCAAACACCAGGAGGAGACGCAGGGCCAGATCGAGCGGCTCACACGGGTGTTCGAAGCTTTCGGAAAACCGGCACGTGGCAAGACCTGCGACGCCATCGAAGGCATCGTCGCCGAGGGCGACGAAATCATGGAGGAGTTTGCAGGCAACCCCGCCCTCGACGCCGGTCTGATCGCGTCAGCGCAGGCCGTCGAGCACTACGAGATGACCCGGTACGGGACTCTGAAGGCGTGGGCGATGGAATTGGGTCACCCCGAGGCGGCTGCGCTGCTCGATGAGACGCTGCGGGAGGAGACGCAGACGGACAAGGACCTCAGCGGGCTGGCCAAGGCCGGTGCAAACCAGCGCGCGAAGGACAGAAAAGCAGCATAAGCGAGCGGCGCGGCGGGCTCGATGTTCGCCGCGCCCCGCGCTTCTGTATGCTGCAGGCGTTGCCCCAGACACGCCGATCCGCGCACCTTGTAGCCGCTGCGATTCTCAGTGCTGCTGGCGACCGTCGCGCTTTCACTGGGAGAAATGATGTGATCGATATCTCCGACATATCAGCACGCCAGCGTGCAGTGCAGGAGCAGGTCCGACAGACGGATGCCTCGCGCCCGCGTGAAGAAATGTCATCGGCCATGCAAGCTCGAGCGCGACGATATCCCGAACCGCCTTTTCCCGATCAGGAGCTTGACAAGCCTGGTCTGGAAATGAAGCAGCAGGTCGCGCCGCTGTATGATGCGCCATTCTATCGCGGATCCGGGAAGCTCGATGGAATGAAAGCGATCATCACCGGCGGCGACTCCGGAATCGGTGGTGCCGTTGCTGTCTTATTTGCGCGTGAGGGCGCCGACATCGCCATCATCCATCTGCCTGACGAGCAAGCTGACGCCGATGTCACGTGCGGGGCAGTGGAAAGGGAAGGCAGGCGGTGCCTTTCCATTGCTGGGGACGTCACCAGCCGATCGTTCTGCAACGATGCAGTGGGCCGCGCCGTGGATGAACTCGGTGGCCTCAACGTGCTCGTGAACAATGCCGCCTTCCAGCTGCACGTGTCTCGCTTTGAGGATCTGTCAGATGAGCACTTTGATCTCACCATCAAAACTAACCTCTACGGCTACTTTCACATGGTGCAGGCTTGC
Source organism: Roseomonas sp. CAU 1739 (assembly GCF_039839775.1). Taxonomy (NCBI): domain Bacteria; kingdom Pseudomonadati; phylum Pseudomonadota; class Alphaproteobacteria; order Acetobacterales; family Roseomonadaceae; genus Roseomonas; species Roseomonas sp. CAU 1739. Next base: position 14,399 of record NZ_JBDOQQ010000034.1, on the reverse strand, counting down.
CTACCGTACCTCAAACCTGGGTCGTCCATCATCAACACCGGATCGGTGACCGGCTTTGAGGGCAGCTCGTCCATCGTGGATTATTCGATGACGAAGGGCGGCATCCATGCATTCACGCGTGCCTTGTCGGGCAGCCTCCTGCCGAAGGGCATACGGGTCAACGCGGTCGCGCCAGGCCCCGTATGGACGCCGCTCAACCCCAGCGACGACGGCGAAAAAGCGAAGCAGTTCGGTGGTAAGATAGCGATGAAACGCCCAGCTCAACCCGAGGAACTTTCACCGGCCTACGTGTTTCTCGCATCGCCGCAGATGTCGAGTTACATCACGGGTGAGATCCTCCCCGTTGTAGGCGGCTATGCCCAGTGATTGACGCTGCGGCGCAGCAACGTTCCAACCGGCGTCGGCCGATCGGGCGCGATTTATCCGCTCCGAGGAAGTGGCCGTTCTGGCCGACTTCCTTTCTCGGTCTCGGCGGTAACGGCGGAGGGCCATGGCGACAATTGGCGCCCTTGCCACATCCCGAGCCGATGCTTGTCGATCGAGGGATACACTGAGCCGTTCCCATGCGGTGTGTGTTGAAGAACGGGAATTTGGAGATATCGGCGCACCGCCGTCCGCATCGCCTTTCCACGGACCTGTTGGTGATCAAAGGCCGTTTAGGGTGATCAGCCAGCGCCAAATTCGAGCCGACATGAAGCCTACGGAGAGGATCGCGGCGCTTAATGGGAACCCGTGCGTAGGACGCAGAAGCTTCACCAAAAACATAGCCGCAGCGCCGCCGTATCAGCTCACGACCTCATCCGTGAACACGGTGAACCCTGCCAGCGTGCAAGGCCCGAAGGTCGTCGCGATCGCCACATCCGTTGCATCGCGCCCGCGTGCCATCAGGATGCGCCCAATGCGCGGTTCGTTGTTGCGTGCATCGAAGGTGTGCCAGCGGTCATCGAGATACACCTCAAACCACGCCGCGAAATCCATCACGGCATAGGGCGGCGGCATGCCGATATCGCCCAGGTAGCCCGTGCAGTACCGCGCCGGGATGTTCACACAGCGGCACAACGTGATCGCGAGGTGCGCGTAGTCGCGGCAGACGCCCTTGCGCTCTGCAAAGGCTTCCGACGCCGACCGCGTCGCGCTGGCGTGCTCGTAGCCGAAGACAATGTGGTTGTGGACGAAGTCGCAAATCGCCTGCACCCGCGCCCAGCCGGTCGGGCCGTGGCCGAATAGGGACCAGGCGGTTTCGGTCAGCTTGTCGGTGTCGCAGTCCCGGCTGCCGAGCAGGTAGACGAGGATCTCATCCGGCAATTGCTCGACCGGCAGCTTCCAAGCCGCCGGCACATGCAGGTCCGGCCTTCCGGAATCCTGCACCAGCAGCTGCGTCGAGATGGTCGTCCGCCCCTGCGGCGCCACGATCCGCGTACAGCGATTGCCGAAGGCGTCGGTGTAGTCGAGGAAGGGCAGCGGCGGATCGAAGGCGACCCGATGCGGGCCGATCAGGTCCGGCAGCCGGGACGGGTGCGGGCTGATGACCAGCAGCATCGGCGTCGGTTGCGGGCAGTCGTAGATGATCTGGCAGCCGGCACGGATGTGCATCGAAAGGTCCTCTGGGTGCGCGCTGCACGACGGAACAATCGGCCGGGTAGAAGCCGGCCAAACTGACGCGCTGCTTCCTACCGCTGCCTTCGAAGCCGACTTTCACTCCTCTGCGCGATGCGTCGCGAACGCATAGCTCGGGCAGGCCGCGACGAAGGAGCCTTAACGTCGCAGACCAACGCCTATGCCAACTCCGGCCAGCAGAGCCAATCCTACGGCCCAGAATGGTCGCTCGCGGACCGTTCGGGTCAGTTCGCCGCCCCACGTTGCCGGAGGGGCTCCATCCTCATCCGCATCAGTCTCAGCCTTGGCTTGCAGGACATCGTGGAGGTTGTTGGGTTCGCCACCGGCCATACCTTCGTTGGACGCCTCGGCCAACTGCCGCGCATCCTGTTCGAGGGTATCAAGCGCCTCTCGTTTCTCACCCACCGACAGATGAGGGTCAGTCGCGACATCGCTGGGCGCCTCAAAGTAGGTGGCCGGCTTCTGAGCCTTCTCACTCGCGTCTGATGGTGCGCTCATAGTTTCAACTCCACATTCTTGACGGATCGCTCGACCTCAGCCCTGATCGAAGGGAGGTGCGCTCTGCATGGGAGCTACCCGTCCGACCAGGGCCCAGTTAGGAAGCGCGGTTCAGACAACTGCTCAGAACTGTTAGCGACGTCGCTACATCAACAGGAGGGGGTTCCTCAGCGATCCGGAGCAAAGCCGCCAGGTCACCGGACGAAATAACAGCGTTTGGCGACCGGACGACACTCTCCGCGGCTGCGCGAAGCCTGGCCATTTCGCGCTGCACCTTCGGATCCCCTTCGACAAACTCTCGTGCGAACGCGAACGGTGCGAGAGCCGCAACAGCCTTCCGCTCCGCGTCGGTAAGACGGACCACAGCCATGGCCTGCCCCCTCTCTCTGAACCCGGCAACGGCACCGAAGCGCTCGTAGCAAGCCTGGGTTGCCGTCACTGGGGCCAATCTCCGTGATGGGGCAGCGCCCCATCAGGGCCCCAAATGTAGCGCAGTGCCAGTGATCTTGGGGCGCACATCCTCGTCAATGCCCTGCGCGTCTCGCATGGCGCGCCACGTCAGCGCCGCGGAAGCCGGGAGCGGAATCCAACTGCCCGCTTACGGCTTGCGAAGGGCGTCACGCACAGCATCTTTGGCGCCGCCGACCGCATTCTGCACCTTGCCTTCGACCTTGTCAGTCTTGCCTTCGGCCTGAAGCTTGGCGTCGCCGAGCACCTTGCCGGCCACTTCCTTGACGCTGCCCTTCACCTGTTTGGCGGCGCCCGCGATCCGATCCTTGTCCATGACCTACCTCTGGTTTCTGCAAGCGCCCGGAATGGGCACCCCTGCTAACTGAACGCGCGCGCCTGTGGCGGGGTTGCGGCGCAGGCGTGGATCTCGCCCCTCTTCACCTTCATCGGCCTGCGCGACCAGACAGTTCATCTGGAAACCAAGCCCTGCCGCTGCAGTGACGAGCGCTGGTGGTGGGTCTGTCATGCCACCGAGCGCCGCGCTGCGACGCTCAATCTGCCTAGCGCTGGCGATCTATTCGTGAACCGGGGCGCGGCGCGTATCGGCTGGTCTATGCATTGTAGAGTGCGAAGGCGTGAATCAAACCACGAGCGCCTGCAACTGCAGCGGGCTACATCGCAGGTTGCACCGCCCCTACACGCACTGTGAGGAGCCGTTGCCACTGCGAAAGAGTGGATCGGTCAGCGGACATGCAAGCAAATTCGGACGGAATTGGAAGCCGCGATGGAGCGGCAACGCGATTTGGATGGAGGGTGCGGAGGGCACGCTTGCCGTTGGCACGGGGTGAATCAGCCGATTGCTTGCCGACCCCACGCCTTCCCGCACGACTGGCCGAATCACGCGGCGGCATGATAGGGAGTGCCCGACGTCGCGGGGATCACAACCCCGACATTCTGAACCGCGTGAGACGGTGGATATGTCATGAGGATCAACACCCCCAACGTCACCGGCATCAATGCGACGATTTCGCTACTTCGGGAGTGGGAGCGTCGATAGTTCCCGGGGCGCCTACCTCTTTGTGGCGCTCCTCGTTCGGCGAAGGAGTGGGCGGCGGTTCCGAATGCTTGGCGTGCGCCGGCGTTGGTAAGGGAACCGTCTGGGAAGGCTTCTTGTCCCTAGGTGTCTCTTCCCCGTTCTGGCGCGGCACGCGATCAAGCTTGTCTGTCATTGCAAGGTTCCTTCCCCGGTTTGCGTTCGGAGATGAAACATCAACCCCCCAGCAGGCGCGGAAGTTGCAGCGTATGGACGATCGTGATGCGTGGGTGTCGTTGCGATGTTGGCCTAATGAGGGAGAACCCATCCTGGACACCAGCCGCCGAACCCGCTTACGGCCGACACCATAGCGTTCGCGCCGCAGATGCCGCGCCATCTGACGTGAGCCGTACCACGGCGTCTCCAGGAACTGCGCGTCAATCAGCCGCATCAGCGTCAGGTTCAGGGCCGGCTCGCCCACGGGCCGGTAATAGAACCCCGAGCGGCTGATTGACGCCAACTCGCACTGCCGCACAATCGACAATCGTGGATGCTCGGGCTCTATTATTTCCCGCCTCCGTTCGACACTCATCGACCGAAGGCTTTCGCCAAAAAATCCCGTTCCACCAGCAACTGCCCGATCTTCGCGTGCAGCTTCTCCACATCCGCCTCGACCGCCTTCGCCGTCTCCGTCGTCGCCGACTTCGCTGAGAACAGCCGCCAACCCCTCGATGGCCTGCCGCTTCCATTCGCCGACCATCCTCTGGTGGATGCCGTGCTTCGCGGCCAACTGCGCCGCCGTCAGCTCACCCCGCAGCGCCTCCAGCGCCACCTTCGCCTTGAACTCCGCCGAATACCTTGTCCGCTTGCCCGTCATCCGGGTCCGTCCTTCTCGAAGGCGAACCGAGCTTAACCATCTGTCCGAAAGACGGGGACCACGGCGACCGTCATTGGGCGAACGCGGCGCGGCGGAGAGGGTTGCGGCCACATCAAAGCGCGGTCGCGCCGCAGCCCGTCTCGTCGCATCGCAGTACCCGGCGCCGATCGAAGGCGCGGCCGAGGGCTTTGCCAGGGATGACGGCCGCTACGTGCCGGTCCCGAGCAGAAGCGAAATGGCGCCGATTAGCACCCAGAGCGCGAACGCACAGAGGATCCAGCTAGCGAGTCCAAGCAAAAGCCAGAGCCCGACAGGCGGAGCGTGGGAGCGCTTCCCGCCTGTTCCCTCGTCTCGACCGGTTTCATGGCTGGGGGACATGTACGTGACCCCGCAGAAGCAGTCCGCCAGTAATGTAGTTCCGGCGGGCGGCTTTGGGAGGTTGATGATGGGACGGGGAGAGTTTTGAGCCCCGCGCGGCGGCAGGCCTGCGTCGAGCATGTCATGCGCCAGCTTGGCGTGCTGGAGCGGACGGCCTGCGCGGTGCTGGGGCAGCACAGATCGACGGGGCTCAAGGTGCCGCGAGGCACCGATGATGAGGTGGCACTGACGGCCGACATTATGGAGCTGGCGACGCGCTGCGGCCCGCACGGCTATCGATGGGCCACGGCGCAGCTGCGGGAAGCGGACAGGGCTGTGACGCGATGAGGCACGTTGCAGCTAACCGAAGATCCGAACGGTGGGGCCTGCGGATATCTCATGGCCGTTCGACTTGTTGAAACTGTCCGGACGCCGGGCCATAGTCGGCGTCATCGTCCGCACCGACCCGGCTCGTGGATGACTGAGAGAGGCCAGCGCTCCCGCCAGAACTGGAGCGCCGATGGTCCGAATTCCGAGGCGGCAATCGTCCGTTCGCAACCGCCTCCTCGCGGCACTCCCGCCCGCCGATTGGGTGCAGCTTGAGCACCATTTGGAGGTAGCCGAACTCCCCTTCGATCAGGTTCTCCACGTGGCCGGTCAGCCCATAGACGCGGTATACTTCGTCGAGACAGGCATGGTGTCCCTCGTCGTCACGCTTGAGAGCGGGGAGCAGGTCGAAGCGGGGATCGCTGGGTCGGAGGGCCTGGTTGGGTTACCCGTCATCTACGGCGACAATCTCGCCGTCACCGAGAGCAGAGTGCAATTGGAGGGCAATGCGCTAAAGCTCAACGCGGCGACGCTTCGCGCTGAATTGGACCGTAGCTCTGCTTTGCGCAATCTCTTGCTGCGTTATGCGCTGGCCTTCCACACTCAGGTGACGATGACGGTGGCTTGCAACGCGCGCCACGCCATCGAGAACCGTCTCGCTCGTTGGCTGCTCATCGCGCATGACCGCGCCGAGCTGGATGAGTTCGCGATGACCCACGAGTTCCTCTCGCTGATGCTGGGAGTGCGTCGCCCAGGGGTGACGATTGCCGCCGGAATGCTGCAGCGCGCCGGACTGATACAATATGCCCGCGGCAAGATAACGGTCACCGACCGTCCAAGTCTCGAGGCAGCTTCCTGCGAATGCTATCATGCGGTCCGCCACGCGTTCACGCGGTTGCTCGGTTAACGGCGGGCGTAGCCACTCCCATGCTGACGCTCACGGAAGACGCGCTCTCCGTCAGACTGGCTCGACGTGGATCCGGACGGTCTCGCCGATCGTAGCACCCGCGCGCCGCGGTTCATGAGCAATGAAACAGTCGAAGTCGCCTCTGATCCCTTGACCAACTTGGCGCACGTGTCCGCAGAACCCTTCATCGCCGCAGATTTCAAATGCGAGCTGCTCAGCAAACACACGCGCTGCGGCCGACGCGGATACGGCGTGGATTGCGCTGAAGCCCTCCGACCGAAACATCGGCTTCGTGCCCTGCGTTGCAGGTGCTCCCGAGTTACCGAACGGAGCGATGGAAGGTCTGCTGTCTGATTTCAGTGTCATCACACGGTCCCCGGCTATGCCGATAGCCGCCCGCGTGCCGCGGGGACGTCGATTGCCACCAGTTCCCAATCAAGACACGGTGGATGAGGGCTGCCGACCAGAACCCCTTCCTGGGACAGCCACCGGGCCAAATACGCGATGACAGACGGATGAGTTAGGCATTCGAGCAACTCTGCCGGAACGGGCCCGTGAGTGCAGAGATCTAGATGCCCGAACAGGGTTCCGTCGCAGATTTGAAGGAGCCTGCCTTCCGGTCCGATCTGCAATATTTCAATTGGCTTGCTCATGATCTTGCCCTCACGCCGGGCGCGGCAGAATGCCTTTTCGGTCGCTGGTTCTCGGTTCGATTTCAGACAAATGGGCGAGGCGCACGCGCAGAAATCCGGAGTAGCCCTTGACGCCGCGGCTGCGCAAGCGCGCCTCGTAAGACAGTCGGAAGCCCACCAACCGGTGCAGCAACAGGGCAGCCGGCGACTGGAATTGTCACCGCGCACCTGTTTGCAGCAGGACCACGCGAACGGTACCTAGGACGATCGAGAGGTCGAGCGTCAAGTTGCGGTGGCGCAAGTAGTAGAGGTCGTAGGCCAGCTTGTTGCGAGCATCCTCGACGGAAGCGCCGTAGGGATAGTTGACCTGCGCCCAGCCGGTGATGCCGGGGCGGACGGCCGTGCGGCTAGCGTAATGCGGAATGACGGCGGTGAGATGCTCGACGAAGGCCGGCCGCTCGGGCCGTGGGCCGATCAGGGCCATTTCTCCGCGCAGCACGTTCAGGACCTGCGGAATTTCATCGATCCGCGTCTGCCGGATAAAGTGCCCGACGCGGGTGACCCGCGGATCACAGGGCGCGGCCCAACATGGCCCATCCCTTTCCGCATCCACGGTCATGCTACGGAACTTGAACAGCCTGAAGACGCGCCCATGCCGCCCGACACGGTCCTGCCGATAGAGGACAGGGCCCGGGCTCTCGAGCCGGATCGCGAGGGCGGTCAGCAGCAAAAGCGGCAGTGTCAGAACCAGCAGCGTAAGGCTGCCCAGGATGTCGCAAGCGCGACGTAGTGCGGCCACGGCCACCCCTTCCTGCGACACGGCCGCCGCTGTCAGCCACCCGTCCGGCAGGATGTCTATTTCCACCCTGCCATGCTGCCGCTCATAGAACCCCGATGCGCTCATCACACGCACTCCGACGGCGGCCACGATTGCGCTGGCGAACACCCGCCTTCACGCGGGACGAGACAGAATGCCTTCTTTGCCACCGCTTCTCCGTACCATTTCGGACAAAGGAGATCGCGCCATTGCTCACGAGAGCCAGGGGTTCTGGGCTCCTGCGCTCGTCACGTTCCGGGACATCCAGGCGACACCGAGGTCAGGGCGAAGGCGAAGCAAATCGCGTCATAAACGCTCCATCGCGGCTTCCCATTTCCAAATGCGATTGTGGGTCCGCCAGCGCATCCACTTCGGCCGCTGCAAAAATGCACGAATAGGTCTTAAGCGGGCGGCCACGGCCTTCACGCTCGCGGTCGTCGCCTCGGGGGAGGCGGACAGTCGTACCCCGAAACTGCTATTGCCTCTGACGCTTTGCGCGGCAGGGGCGCGGCCGGTAGGGCTGACGGGCGGATCAGCTCTCAGCGCGTACCGAACAGAAGCAGTTGAGATCCGATCTGGAGAACCAGGTGAAATATCGAACCCGCACGCGGGGCGGGTCGCGCTGAAGTCGGCCGATTACCTTGCTTTGCGAGGTCCGTACTAAATCGGCCAAGTCAACAGGTTCGGAGAGAGATCGCCCACGGAGAGCTATCCTGCGCTTTATCCGCGTCTGGCTACTCAACAGGTCAGCGCGGAAAACCCCAAGAAACTTGCCACTCAGCGCGGTGGTTGGTCTGGCGGAGAGTGCGACGCGATTTGAAACTGGCGGACCGAACGGGATTCGAGTCGAAGGTACGCCTACGGCGACGGGTCATCCCAGCCAAGCTCGGCATAAGCCGATGCGCGTCCCCGTTCCGACTTTGACCGAACCCACGAACAAATCAGGGTCCGTGCCGACAGGCCCGGTGCCCTTTGCTGCATCGGGCCCTCTGCGCGCCCTGACGCGCAGCATCGCCGTCAGTCCTTCAATGAGCTCGATGCGCAGCGTACGGCTCGCCGGTGGGCAAGGGCCCTACTCAGCCGCCGCATCGCGCCCCCCACCTCAGACGTCGAAGAAAACCGTCTCGTCTTCGCCCTGCAGGCGGATGTCGAATACGTAGACTGCTCGACCGTCACGCTCGTCGCGCTGCGCGACGAGCGTCCGTCGGCGTGCCGCCTGCTCGATGATGTTCAACACCGGGTCGGCTGCGTTCGCCGCCGCCTCGTCGTCGAAATACATCCGCGTCGCGAGACCGAGGTTGATGCCGCGCGCGACGATCCAGATGTTGAGATGCGGCGCCATATCCTGATGGCCGCGGCGTCCTGCGACAGGCCCCGGTTTGATGGTCTCGAAGGACCATAGGCCAGTCTCGAAATCCGTGCCCGTCCGACCCCAGCCGCGGAATGCGGGATCTGTCGCCTTGCCTTCCTGTCGGTCGGCAGGATGCGCGTAACGACCATCGGTATTGGCTTGCCAGATCTCGACCAGCGCATCGCGCACCAGCGTGCCAGTGCCGTCGAAGATGCGGCCCTCTACACGAATGCGCTCACCGCGCGTCGCGGTCGCGACCAGATGTTCGCCAAGGGTGTTCTCGAATATGTCGAAGCCCGCCTGCTTCGGGATCAGGCCGATATGGACATAGGGGCCCGCCGTCTGGGACGGCGTCTCCGGAAGGCGGCCGAGGGCGTCGGGCGTGATCATCATCGCGTCAGTTCCCCTGCAGGCGGTTCTCGAACAGCGTGGAACGGTGCCCTCGCAGCACGATGTCCCAGCGATAGGCCAGCGTGTGCAGCGGCACCGAAGCCGAAAGGTCGAGCCGCGCCACCAGCCGCTCGCGCGCATGCTCGTCCGGAATGGTCTGCATGATGCTGTCGTGGCGGATCAGCGGATCGCCCTCGAAATACATCTGCGTGATCAACCGCTGCGCGAAGCCCGAGCCGAAGACTGAAAAGTGGATATGCGCAGGCCGCCAGTCGTTCACCCGGTTCCGATAGGGGTATGGGCCGGGCTTCACCGTACGGAAATGCCAGCGACCGCCCGCATCGGTTAGGGCTCGGCCGCAGCCGCCGAAGTTCGGGTCAACTGGCGCGTCGAAGCGATCATTCCTGTGGCGGTACCGGCCAGCGGCGTTCGCCTGCCAAAACTCCACCAACGCGCCGGCCACGGGCCGGGCGTTCCCGTCCAGCACCTGGCCATGCACGATGATGCGTTCGCCAATTGGCGCGCCGCCGGTCCGCGCGTAGTTCAGCACCAGGTCGTTGTCGAGCGGGCCGAGCTCATTCTGTCCGAATACCGGACCGGTGACCTCGGAGAGCGAGTTCTGCAGCGAGATCAGCGGCATCCGCGGGGAACGGAAAGCGCTGGTCTTGTAGATCGGTGTCAGCGCCGGCGGATGCGCTGCGGGATCGCGTGCGATAAGTTCCGGAGCAGTGTGCATGCGGCGTCTCCTCAGGCGGCCCGGGCGATTGGCGTTGCAGCGAGGCCGAGCATCGCCCGCGCTTGCCGCGCGGTGGCGATGGGCCGGTCGTGCTCGGCGCAGAGCACCGCGACGCGCGAGACGAGCGCGGCGTTGGAAGGTGCGAGCGTGGTGCGATCGATGCGGATGTTGTCCTCCAGCCCCGTGCGGCAGTGCCCGCCCATCTCGAGCGCCCAGCGCGCGACTTCGAACTGATTGCGGCCGATGCCAGCTGCGGTCCACGTCGCGCCGGGCAGCAGTTCCCTCAGCTTCGCGACCTCGAATTCGAGGATGTCGCGCCGGGCTGGCAGCGCATGCTTCACGCCGAAGACGAACTGGACATGCGGCGGCGGCAAGATCAGCCCCTCCGCCACCAGAGCGGCAGTGTTGTAGAGCATGGCCAGGTCGAAGACTTCAATTTCGGGCTTGATGCCCGCATCGCGCATGGTGACGGCCAGGCTACGCACGAAGTCGGGCGGGTTCTCATAGACGATAGTGGGGAAGTTCACGCTTCCCGTGGCCAGCGAGGCCATGTCGGGCCGAAGGTGCAGCATGGCACCACGGGCCTCGAGCGCGCGGCCACGTCCGCCGGTTGAGAACTGCACGATGATGTCGGGGCAGTGCTTCCGGATGCCGTCCTGGAAGGCTGCGAACTTCTCGGGGTCGGAGGACGGCGTCTCGTCCGCGTTGCGCACGTGGACATGCACCAGCGCGGCACCGGCCTCATAGGCGGCGTGGGTGCTTTCGACCTGTTCCGCGACAGTCACCGGCAGTGCCGGATTGTCCTTCTTGCGCGGTACCGATCCCGTGATGGCAACCGAGATGATGCAGGGTTCGCCGGCCATGGCGTGTCCTCCTGGAAAGGGCGCGGCGGCGGGACCGCCGCGCCGCCTGGCATGCTATTCGAGCGTGATGCCGCGGGTGCGGATCACCTCCGCCCATTTGGCGCTTTCGGTCCGCATGTAGTCGGGGAAGGCTTCGGGCGTGCCGACCGTCGGGAAGATCGAATTCGCGCGTAGCCGCTCGAGCAATTCGGGATTGGTCATTGCGGCGGCCATCGCCGTGTGCAGGCGACGGATGATGGGCTCCGGTGTGCCGGCGGGCGCGAGCAGGGCGAAGTCGCTCGTGGCCTCGAAGCCAGGGAAGCCGCTTTCGGCAATGGTCGGCACCGTCGGGGCGAGCGGATTGCGCTCAAGCGTGCTCGACCCGATCGCGAGGATGGAGCCGGCCGCCATGAGGGGCAGCGCTGTGACCGCATCGACGAAGGCAACCTGCACCTCGCCCGTGATGAGCGCCTGCACGGCCGGCGCACCGCCGCGATAGGTGACGTTCTGGACGTCGATGCCCGCGGTCCGCAGGAACAGTTCGGTGGCGAGATGCGCGGACGACCCGGCGCCGGACGATGCGTAGGACATGCGCCCGGGGGCTTCCTTCGCCTTCGAGACCAGCTCCGCGATGGTGCGGACGCCGATGCGGGGATTGACGCAGAGGAAGATCGGCGAGACCGCCACGCGACCGATCGACGCGAAGGCGCGCTCATCATCGTAGCCGCGGTTGGGAAAAAGGTGGCGCGACATCGCGTAGGTGGAGTTCACGCCCAGCAGCAGCGTATAGCCGTCCGGCCGCGCCCGCGCGACCGAAGCATGACCAATCGTGCCGGACGCGCCGGGCCGATTGTCCACCACGACGTTGCCGTTCAGTTCCTTCGACATCTGCAGGGCGAGGACGCGGCCCACGAAGTCGGTTGACCCGCCCGGGGCCCAGGACACGACGATCGTGACGGCGCGGTTGCCCGGATAGGCATCCTGTGCTTGCGCGGTGGTACGGGCCCCGGCGAGGCCTGCTGCGATGAAGCCAAGGGCGCCTGCGCCCAGGCTGCGGCGGTTGAGAGACATCTTGGTTCCTCCGTGCTTGTGCTCTTGGGCGCAGGCCGGGCCGGGTTCGTCCGGATGGCACCCGATCTGCGTTGACGTGTACGTACTGGATAGTACATACGCACCGCAAGCAGTTTTTTGTCGCCCAGCTATCCGCCGGAGGCACCGTCCATGATCAGTTCGAACCAAGACCGTCCTGCCGTCCTCGCCGGCCTGATCGGGCGCGGCATCCAGGGCTCGCTCACGCCTGCGATGCATGAGCGCGAAGCATGGGAGCAGGGATTGCGCTTGATCTACCAGCGGATCGACCTCGATCCCCTTGGCCTCGGTCCGGAGGCGCTGGGAGAGCTTCTGACGGCGGCCGAGCGCATGGGCTTTGCCGGTCTCAACATCACCTACCCCTGCAAGCAGGCGGTGCTGCCGCTGCTTCACGAACTTTCGCCAGACGCCGCCGCGCTCGGGGCGGTCAACACGGTGGTCCTGCGGGATGGGCGACGGATCGGCCACAACACCGACTGCTCCGGCTTCGCCGCGGGGTTCCGGCGCGGCCTGCCCGGTGTCGCGCGCGGGCGCGCCGTGCAACTCGGCGCGGGCGGCGCCGGTGCGGCGGTCGCGACGGCGCTCCTGGCCGAGGGGGTTGAGCGCCTCGCGATTTCGGACACGGATACCGCGCGCGCTGAGGCGTTGGTCGAGGCCCTGTGCAGGCGCTTCGGTGCCGGCCGAGCTGCCATCGCGGTTGACCTGGCGCGCGAGGTGGCCGAGGCGGTGGGTCTCGTGAACTGCACGCCGGTTGGCATGGCGAAGCTGCCCGGCACGCCGCTGCCGGTCGCGTTCCTGCATCCGCGCCTCTGGGTTGCGGAGATCATCTACTTCCCGCTGGAGACGGCGCTGTTGAAGGCGGCGCGGGCGCTCGGCTGCCGCACCCTGGACGGCGGCGGCATGGCGGTGTTCCAGGCCGCGGGCGCCTTCCGGCTCTTCACCGGGATCGACCCCGACGCCGAGCGGATGGCGCGGCACTTCGCGGCAATGGTCGCGCCAGCCACCGCGCGGGCAGTTGCCTAGATCGCGTCCGGCCTGGGATCCACGTAGCGCAGCACGGTCTCGACGATCATGCGGCGCTGGATGGCCATGACGTCCGGCGCGCGCAGGTCGCGGCCGAAGATGGCCGTCAGCGTGTGGCGGTTGGACACGCGGTGGAAGCAGAAGGAACTGATGAGCATGTGAAGGTCGAGGGCATCGAGCCCCGGCCTGAATGCGCCTTCGCGTTCCCCGCGCTCGAGAAGATCGCGCAGGCTACCGATCACCGCCGCATTGCGCGCGCGGATGGTGGGTGAGGAAGCAACGATCTTCGCCTCATGGATGTTCTCCACGCTGACGAGCCGCACGAACTCCGGATGCGCGGCGTGATGGTCGAAGGTGGTCTCGACTAATCGGCGCAGGGCCTCGGCCGGGGGCAGGTCGTTGAGGTTGAGCGCCGCTTCCGCATCGCGCATGCCGCCGTACATGCGTTCGAGAACCGCGGCGTAGAGCTGCTCCTTGCCACCGAAGTAGTAATAGATCATGCGCTTGGTCGTGCTCATCCGCGCGGCAATGTCGTCCACCCGACCGCCCGAGAGGCCCTTTTCGCTGAATTCGGCCGTGGCGGCGTCGAGGATGTCGCGCCGCGTTTGTTCGGGGGCACGAGTACGCGGGGCCTGCCTGGGGGCAGGGGAGGGGTCGCAATCGTCGGAATGCATGTTTATGTACTCTCTAGACCGTACATAATAACTCATTCCCGTGAAAGCGGCACCTCCAATTTGAAGGCCCGATGACGATCACTGCTTGGTCTGAGCGTCCGGAACTCGCTAGCGATGTCTCGGGGCCGTATCCCGGAAACCTTGGGGATCGATATGCTCCCGGGAGATCAAGCGCGTTCGGCATAAGCCGATGCGCGTCCCCGCATCCAGCTTGACTTGCGACAAGAACGCCTCAGCAACCACGCTGGGGCGTTTGCCATTTCCGCCACCCCGCGCCGCCTCTGCGAGCCGGAGAATGGCGCCAAGCTCTCCGCGCACCTCGGTGGGGAGCTGATACTAACTTCCACAGATCAGAACTCATGTGTCCATTCGCGGAGGCCGATGGACATGATGCGCCGGGGCTGATCGATCAGGCGGTTCCAGTGGTGGCAGCAGTGGTCGACGATGTCGTCGTGGTCCTGGAAGACCCGGTTGGAGAGCCAGTTGTCGCGCATAAACTGCCAGACGTTCTCCATGACGTTCAGCTCGGGGCATTTCGGTGGCAGCGGCAGCAGGGTGATGTTGTCCGGCACGACGACGTCGCCGGAGAGGTGCCATCCGGCCTGATCGAGCAGCAGCACGGCATGCTTGCTGGGGCTGACCATGGTGCTGATCTCGGCCAAGTGCAGGTTCATCGCCGCGGTGTTGCAGAAGGGCAGGACCAGTGCGGCGCCCTTGCCCTCGCGCGGGCAGACGGCGCCAAAGATGTAGGTCGACGCGTAGCGCTGGTCCTGCAGCGC
>NZ_JBDOQQ010000033.1:0-28407 GCF_039839775.1 Roseomonas sp. CAU 1739 | reverse complement strand
CAGCGGACCGTCGAGACCACTTGGCGCAAGGCCGGCGCACTCCTCGACCTCGTCAGCCCAACCGAATGCGCCAACTACCTCATCAACTCAGGATATGCTTCCACATAAACACAGCACGCTCTAGCGGAAGCACAAAAGCGGCTCGCGCGGTTGATCAGCCTGGCCGCGCATGCGCCACAGTGTGCGCACCCGGCCATTCGCATGTCGGACCTCGCCGAAATGCGCACAATCGGGGCCTGCAATACAAGCCAGACCCAGCAACAACAGCCAAACCGGTGCCGTGATTGGCGATCGACGACGCTTCGGCCCAATGCACTACGGGTGACGGAGGCCGAACGACGCAGGCGGGGTCCAAACTAGACTGCGTAGAGGACCCGCCTACGCCCGAGCGCCCGCGCGCCCATTTTGCGAGAACGCTCTTTTCTCAGCCGAAAGGGTCTATGGCCTTGCCGCCGGCAGCCCAGTGTTCAGCGTGACATTGCCCTGGGCATCAACCATGGCCTGGACATTGCTGCCTTGCGCCGAGGTGACCTGGGCGCGCCACGTGCCGTCATTCAGCATGGTCAGGTCGCGGATATTCTGCAGGCCGGCAGCTTCCAGCCGACTACGCGCCTGGGTCTCGGCCATGCTCGCGGTTTGTGGCTGCGCTTGCGATGCGATCGCTGCCGGCGCCACCCCCGTGTTCAGGGTGATGTTGCCCTGAGCATCAACCATGGCCCGTACATTGCCGGATGACCCCGTGGTGACCTGGGCGCGCCATGTCCCGTCATTCTGCATGGTTAGGTCGCGAATGTTGCGCAGGCCGGCGGCCTCCAGGCGGCTGCGCACCTGATCCTCGGCCATGCTGGTTGCTTGCGGCTGCGCTTGCGTGCCGCTCGCCGCCGGTGCCACCCCGGTGTTCAGCATGATGTTGCCCTGGGCATCAACCGTGGCCAGGACGTTGCCGCCGGACCCCGAGGTAACCTGGGCGCGCCATGTGCCATCACTCAACATGGTCAGATCGCGGATGTTCCGCAGGCCGTTGGCTTCCAGGTGGCTGCGCACCTGGTTTTCCGCCATGCTTCCGGCCTGAGGCTGGCCTTGCGTGGCGCCCGGTCCCGGGACACTGGTCTGCGCCCACGCCGTGGGCGCAAGGCCAACTCCCAAGGTGAGGGCAAATGCAGCTGCTGTCGCACGCTTCATGACTGAGCCTCCCTGGATGTGTCCCATCGCTGTTTGCAGGAGCGATGATCCCTGGCCGGCCAGTCCGCCGTGTCAGATGGTCACGATGGACGATCGACACGCGGAGTGTCGCTGACGGCGCCGATCGTTACCAGCTTCATGTAGCGGGAAGCAGAGTCGCCCATTCGTCAGATTGCTCAAGCTGTATGGTGCCGAAGGCGGGTCGGGGCATCGGCATGCATTATCACGTCCCGCGGAATGGCGACTCTCGAAGGGCTTCCGCGACGCGGGCGCGATCCGATCCAACCGTCGAGCATCGGAGCGTCGCCGTGGATCAGTCGCTTTCCATCCGCCTGGCTATGATGCAAGCGCTAAGCGCGTAGTGGCGCCGACTACTCGGACCGCAGGTGCCGGCTCGTGTTGCAGGATCTCGAACAGGCAGCCCCTACCATTTGATTGCGAGTGCGGAGAGCGAAGCGTAGCGTGCATTGAAGCTCTCTATCTGCACGCGGCAATGAGCCGCCTGCGCCGAATGCTACGCCCGATAGAACGTCGGTGTCTGCACGGTAAAGTGAGGCCTGTATGCGACAGTCAACATCACTGAAGATGCTTGGAGCCGCCGGCATGATTGCCGGTTCATTGTCGGCGTCTGCGCCAATGTCCTGGGCGCAAACCGCCGACGAGCAGGCCGTGCCGTATCGCCGCGAGGTGATGGAGCAGGCCCTCGCAACCAGACAGCAGTACGAACTCTATGGCATCCGCTTCGACATCGATCAGGCGGTGATCCAGCCCGCATCAGCACCTCTGCTTGATGACATCGCCAGGGCGATGGCGAATTTACCGGAATGGCGGTTGAGGATTGTCGGCCACACGGACACTACGGGCGTCCGGGAGCGCAACCAGGCGCTGTCGCTCGAACGGGCCGAAGCCATCAAGGCAGCGCTCGTTCAGCGCGGCGTTGATGCCGGCCGCCTCACCGCCTCCGGCGCGGGGCAGGATCGCCCGGTGGCGACCAATGATACGGCGCAAGGGCGCGCGCTGAACCGGCGGGTTGAGCTCGTCCGCTATACTGTTTCCCCGGAGGCGCAGCGGCTACTCCGGGCAATGTCCGACTACGTTGCCCGGCAGGAGCAGGTCTCGTTCGATTATGATGCGACCTTCGAGATTGTGACGGAGGCCGGCCAAAAGCTCGGCTTGGCCAGTTCCGGCACGGTAGCATTGCGCAGGCCTGACCGCGTCCGCGCCACGCGGCAAGGCGGATTTGCCGATATCGAGATGGTGTTCGACAGCCGGACGTTCACGCTGCTTGGCCGCAACGTCAACGCATACATGCAGGTCCAGGCGGCAGGCACTGTCGACCAACTGGTTGACCAATTGCGGGAGAGGTATCACCGCCCGCTTCCGGCGGCCGATCTGTTGGTGTCAAACCCATACGATGCGCTGATGAGCGAGGTCTTCGACTCCAAGGATGTCGGTAGCGGCGTGATCGGCGGCGTCGAATGTGACTGGCTCGCCTTCCGCACCGAGGAGGTCGATTGGCAGATCTGGATCGCGCAGGGTGAGCGGCCATATCCGGTGCGATATGTGATCACCACGAAAGGGCTGCCCAACGCGCCGCAGTACACGATCCAGTTGCGGAACTGGAGGACGGGCACAGATGTGGCCACCACTGATTTCACGTTCCAGCCACCTGCGGGCGCGACGAGCATCACGCTCGAGCAGGCACGCGAACGAGTGAGTGAATTGCCGGCCCATTTCAGGCGTGGAGGAAGGCAGCCATGACGTTGGGAAGACGTATCTGTTGGATCATTCTGGGGCTTGGCGTCGGGGCCCTGTCGCTCGAATTCGGCAGTCGGGTGACTGGCCACATGCCGCGTGTCGTATCAACCGCGGAAGCCGTGGTCGGACGACCGCTTACGCCGGTTAGTGTCGCCGGCACGGCACGCCGTACATCGCGTCGATGCGCAGCTGGCGTCTACGACTGCTAGGCCTCCGGGTTCGAGGCCGGAGCACGACAAGCTGCAGGTACGCAACTGGCGCCGGAGCGCTGCAGGCTCCGGCGCCAATTCGCGCCGTACGGAATGTCACTTCATGTCACCTGTAGCCGGTAAGCGGCGGCGGGGGGCCAGTGATCGGCCCCCGCGCACCATTCAGCTTGCGGGCTCAAGCCTCAATTCACCGACGCCGAGGGCGACATTCAGGCCCTTGCTCCCCTCGATGCTCAGGGGCTGCAGCGATATGCCCCGGTCTCCACCACCGACCAGCAGATTGGCAGCGCCACCGACGCCAACCGTGGCCCCGGCAGAGGCACCAACGAAAGTTCCTGCCAAGGCCCCTGGCCGGACATTGCCAGTCGAAGCCAGCACGCCCCACAGCATCACAGATGCCGTCGTGAAGCCGATATCCACGCCGTAGCGCCGGATCTCGCCGCGATACCGCTCGGTGGTGCCCTGCGCGGGAGAGAAGACGCAGGTCACATCACGCGTCGAACCGAACACGAATCCGACGCCGGCGCCCACGTCGCATCGCAGCGTGCCGACGCGCACTTCGCCAGTTTGTTGTTGGGATTGCTGTGCCAGGGCAGGACTGACCGCGAGTAGGCCGAGCCCGACGATAGTTGCGAGGTTGGTGCTGGAATTGCGCATGGTCATTGCCTTTCCTCCCGTCCAAGAACGGTCGCGGTCGGACACCGTGCGGCGCCCTGGCGCGATCGGTGCGGCGTCGCAAGCTTACCTCACTCGCCCAGGCGAAAGGAATCGCACTCTGACATTGCCGTACTGCCAGCACACGGCGTCGTCTTCGGCACGGGTGCGCAATGCGAAGTGCGAAGTGCGAAGTGCGAAGTCGATCGACATCAACGTCACGCCGAATGCAATGCGACAGTGGCCGCAAGGCGTCACGTTGGCACAGTGGGCAGTCAGGCGCGCCGCCGTCTGCACCCCCGAAAGTGCGGCACGAAGAGCGTGACGGTAGCACAACACCTGCCCTCGAAGGACTAGGTCGCGTAAGCGGTGGGCGTCCGGGAAACGGGGTGCGTCGGAAATCAGGAACAGGCTTTCGCCTGCGAATGTGGATCGTCAGTATTGTGCCGCATGCCCGACACGGACTCCTCCAACCCCGACAAGCGGCGCCGCCGCGCCGTGTTGCGCGCGCTTGGTGTTGCCTCTGCCGCGGCCTTCGCCGGCGGCGTCGCCGTGGTCGGTGTGCAGTATGCGCTCGGCGTCGTCAGCGCGGGCTACCCGCCCGTCCTTCACGCACTGACCTGCACCGCCGATGGTCACGAGACAGCGGGCAGCATCAGCCTCGTCGCGGATGGCGCCGGCATGATCCCTGTCATCGATGTCCCGTCCCCTGGCACCGTCACCTGCCGCATCGACGCCCCCGGCGCGGACTATGCGACCTGGAGCGCGCTCGGCCCCGTGACCGGCATCCGCTCCGGCCCGCTCGACGCGTCATTGCCTTGCCAGTCTCCAGAAGATTTCGCCGACCAGGACCCGTCGACGCTACGCCTGTCGACCTGCCAGCGCATGCGGGCGGAACGCCCCGGCACCTATCTCCTCTCGGTCACGGTCATGCTGCGCGGGCTGCACACCTCGGATCGGGCACGCCTCATCCTGCGCGTCGGGGAGCCGGTCGCCGCTCCAGCGCCGCCCGCCGCGACGCAGGGTTGGCGGCTATCCGTCGCACTCCTGCTGCCGGCCATGGAGACCGGGCAGACACGTGAGGCCGACCTCTCCGCGTCCTTCGGAGAACACGGGCTGATGCCGCAGAGCCGAGCCTTCGAACGCACCGTCTATCGCCTGGCGCCGGAGGAGGAGTTCGTCCAGGCGAATTTCCACGCCCGCAGTGCGGCAAACGCCTCGGCCGTACGCCTCGCCTATGTGCCGCAAACGCGGGCGGTCACCGCCGGCTTCACGCTGCGCAGCGGCTCGCTCATCGACCGCTGGCGCGGCTGGATCTCGGGCACGGTCTCGATCCGCGTCCGGCGCCGGGATGCCGCTAGGGAGATCCGGCTGCCCGACGCGGATCTCTCGGTGCCGGGCCAGGCCCGCCTGGCCTTGCCTGAAGGCGTCGATGCCGCAACGGCGCGCATCGTGGTGCAGCGACCCGAAACGGCCACGCGGATCGAACTGAGGCCAGGTGGCGCGGCAAGCCTCGACGGCGACCGGATTATAGCGCGCATGGAGGACGGCGCGCTGATCCTCGAAGCCAGGCGGGAGTGAGCCCGCCTCAGCGGTCGGCGCGAAGGCCTCGCCGATACAGCAACCAGTAGACGCCGGCCACGAGCACCGCCCCGCCGACGACGTTGCCGAGCGTGACGGCGAGCAGGTTGCGCACCGCCCCCGCCATGTCCAGCCGGGCGAAGGCCGCGGGGTCGAGCCGCGCCGCCTGCCAGAACCCCTCCGATGCACCGGCCTTGATCATCAGGCCGAAGGGGATGAAGTACATGTTCGCGACCGCGTGCTCGAAGCCTGCGGCGACGAAGGCGGCGATCGGCAACATCACCACGATCATGCGGTGCGCCGGCAGGCGAGACGACAGCGACAGCCACACCGCCATGCAGACCAGCGTGTTGCACAGGATGCCGAGCAGGAAGGCCTGGCCGAAGGGCAGCGATGCCTTGGCCTGCGCCGTGCGCAACGCGGTTGCCCCCACCTGGGCACTGCCAAACAGGAAGTGCTGAGCCAGGAAGACCAGTGCGGCTGTGCCGACCGCCCCCGCTAGATTGCCAACCCAGACCAGCGCCCAGGCACGCAGCACCCGGTGGAGGGCGAGACGCCCGCTCGCCCAGGCCATCACCATCAGCACGTCGCCGGTGAAGATCTGCGCCCCGCCGAGCAGCACCAGACTCAGCCCGAGCGCAAAGACCAGACCGGCGACGACGCGCGCCATGCCGAAGGGCATCGCGGCTTCCGCCCCGGTCAGTGCGACGTTGGAGAAGATCGCGCCAAAGGCGATGAAGGCGCCGCCCAGCACGCCGAGCGTGACCAGCGTGATCGCGTCCTGCCCCGCCTTGGCGACGCCGTCCGCCTCGGCCTTGGCGGCGATCTCGGGCGGCAGCCGCCCTTCGATGCCCGCCAGCGCCCCCGCGCGGACTTCTGGCATGGGCGCTGCTCAGCCGCCGAGTGCGATCAGACCGATAATCTGCACCGCGATAACCTTCACAATGGTCGCCGAGGGAAAGATCATCGCGTAGCCGATATCCGGCCGCTCGGTCGGCGCCATGCGTGTGGCATAGACCAGGATCGCCGGGTTGCCCGTGGCCCCCGAGGCGACGCCGAGCAGGTCATCATAGGGCAATTTCAGCACGTAGAAGCCGACGCCGAGGACGATGCCCACAGTGGTCAACAACACCAGCGCACCGATGATCAGCAGCAGTGGCCCCTGCGAGGCAACGGTGGTGACGAAGGCCTGGCCCGAATTGATTCCGACCGCGGCCAGGAACAGCGTCAGCCCGAAATTGCGCAGCACGATGTTGGCCGGCAGCGGCATCACCCAAGAGATCGGGCCCGTACGCCGCAGACGCCCAAGAACCAGGGCCACGATCAGCGGCCCGCCGCCGATGCCCAGCGTAACCGTGCCGACACCCGGGATCGGAATCGGTACCAGGCCCAAAAGCACACCGAGCACCATCCCGAAGCCCACCGAGACGTAGGAGAATTCGGCGGCCGACTTCACCGTGTCACCGAAATGCGCCCGCGCCACGGCGATCTGGTCGGCGGGCACGAGCACGCCCACGCGGTCGCCGATCTCCAGCATCAGGTCGGGCGACGGCACGACGTCCACGTCATAGCGGCGGATATGCAGGATGCGTATCTCGGTGCCCGCCGGCATCGGGATCTCATCGAGCTTGCGGCCGGTCAGCGCCGCCTTCGAGACGAAGAAGCGCTGGTAGGCGAGGTCGGCGCGGTCCTTGGCAATGCGCCCCGGGTCGAGACGGCCGAGCAGCGCTGCGGTCTCTGCGATGACCTCGGCCCGATCTCCGGCGATCATCAGCGCGTCGCCGATGTGCAGTTCGAGGTCGGGATCGGGCAGGCGGTTGCGATGCTCCTGCCGCACTGTCGCGACCTGCACGCCTTCGGGCAGCAATGACATCAGCTTGCCGAGCGTACCACCGCCGTCGGGCAGGCGTTCGATAGTGATCTCGCCCATATGGAAGCGGGCGGGCTTGGGCGGGAAGCTCGGCTTCACCTTCCGCGTCAGGAAGTAGAAGCAGAGGATCGGCCCGATCACGCCAAAGGGATAGGCGACGGAATAGCCGATCGAAGGCTCGTTGTTCTTCATTGCATCCAGTGCGGCCTGCAGTGTCGCCGTGCTGGTCATGGAGCCGGCGAAGAGGCCGAGTGTGTGGCCGAGCCGCACGCCAAAGATCCACCCGAAGAAAAGCGCGACCAGCAGCCCGGCCACGACGGCGACGAGGGCAAGCAAATTGTAGATTCTTCCTGGCCCTGTCAGCCCCTCGAAGAACTGGCGCCCATAGAGGATGCCGATGCCGTAGAGAAACATGATCAGGCCGATCAGCCCGATCGGCCCGGCGATCTGTGCCTTGGGTGCGATAGCGCCGAGGAACAGCCCGACGAAGAGCACCGCTCCGATGCCGAGCGAGAAGCCGAGGATATTGATCTGCCCGACGGCGTAGCCGAGGCCGATGGCGAGAAAGATGGCGAGGATCGGCTGCGTGCCGATCAGCTCACTGACGAAGGCCATTGATCACTCCCCCCTTGTCGGCTTCGTCAGCGCGCCCGGCAGCCGGCGCCGCGGAAGATGCCAAGCGCCGCCTGCACCTGGTCGTTCGTCGGTATCGGCGTATCCACCTGCTTGTAGTCGAGGCCGAGTGCCTTCCACTTGAAGGCGCCCATCTGGTGGAAGGGCAGCACCTCGACCCATTCGACGTTCTTCATCGGCGCGACGAACTCGGCGACCTTACGGATGTTCTCGGGATCGTCGGTCAGGCCAGGCACCAGCACGAAGCGCACCCAGACCGCCTTGCCCATGGCGCTGAGCCGTTCGGCGAAGCGCAGCGTCGGCGCGAGCTCGGCCCCGGTCACCCGGCGGTAGGTGTCGGGGTCGCCGCTCTTGATGTCGAGCAACACCAGGTCGACGTTGGTCATGTAGTCATCGTCGGCCCGGTGGCCGAGGAAGCCTGACGTATCAAGCGCCGTATGAAGCCCCATCGACTTCGCCGCGGCAAAGAGGCCCCGGGTGAAGCCGATCTGCACCAACGGCTCGCCGCCCGAAATGGTGAGCCCGCCGCCCATCGCCCGCAGCGCCGGCGCAAAGTCGCGCAGGCGCCGGATGGCGTGGGACAGCTCGATCAGCGTGCCGTCCTTCAGCTTCCACGTGTCGGGGTTGTGGCAATACTGGCAGCGCAGGAAGCAACCCGACATGAACAGCATGACGCGCACGCCCGGCCCGTCCACTGTCGAGCCGGTCTCGTAGGAATGCACCCAGCCGTGGGTTTCCCGCGGGCCCTCGAAACCGTCGGTCTCGGGGGCATCGGGGGCCTGGTTGGTGCGAAGGTCGAAGCGACTGCCGACCTTCACCATGCCATCGCCTTCAACTTCGAGCATGGCGGTGTCCTCAATAGGAAGCGTGGAAGGTGCGGCGGATGACGTCGAGTTGCTGCTCGCGCGTCAGCCGGACGAAATTCACCGCGTAGCCGGAGACGCGGATGGTGAGCTGCGGGTATTTCTCCGGATGCTCCATCGCGTCCTCCAGCGTGTCCTTCGAAAGAACGTTGAGGTTCATGTGGAAGCCGCCCTGGCCGAAATACATGTCGAAGGCGCGCACGGCGTTGTCGATGGTGGCCTCCTGGTCCCGCCGCGCCAGGGTGGGCGCGACCGAGACGGTGTAGCTGATGCCGTCCTGCGCATCGGCATAGGGAAGCCGCGCGACCGAGATGCAGGAGGCGAGCCAGCCATGGTCGTCCCGTCCATGCATCGGGTTCGCACCCGGGGCGAAGGGTTCGCCCTTGCGCCGCCCGTCCGGCGTGTTGCCGGTCGCCTTCCCGTAGACGACGTTTGACGTGATGGTCAGCACCGACTGGGTGTGCACCGCGTTGCGGTAAGTCGGGTGCTTGCGGATCATCGCCATGAAGCGGGAGACGAGGTCCACCGCGAGGTCGTCTACCCGACTGTCGGCATTGCCGAATTTCGGGAACTCGCCCTCGATCCGATAGTCCACCGCGAGGCCCTTGTCGTCGCGGATCACATGCACCTTGGCGTGCTTGATGGCCGACAGGCTGTCCGCCACCACCGAGAGTCCGGCGATGCCGAAGGCCATGGTGCGCAGGATGTCCCGGTCATGCAGCGCCATTTCGAGGCGCTCATAGAAATACTTGTCGTGCATGTAGTGGATGCAGTTCATGGCGTGCACGTAGGTGCGCGCCAGCCACTCCATGGTCGCGTCGAACTTCGCGAAGACCTCGTCGTAGTCCAATACCTCGGCCGTGATCGGCGCCGAAGCCGGCGCGATCTGGTCGCCGCTCACCTCGTCCCGCCCGCCATTGATGGCATAGAGCATGCACTTCGCAAGATTCACCCGTGCGCCGAAGAACTGCATTTGCTTGCCCAGCCGCATGGCCGAGACGCAGCAGGCGATGCCGTAGTCATCGCCCCAATAGGGGCGCATCAGGTCGTCATTCTCGTATTGGAGAGACGAGGTGTCGCGGCTGATCTTGATGCAGTAGCGCTTGAAGGCCGTGGGTAGGTTCTTCGACCAGAGCACGGTGATGTTGGGCTCTGGCGCCGGACCAAGGTTGGTCAGCGTATGCAGGATCCGATAGGAGGTCCGCGTGACCAGCGGCCGCCCGTCCAAATCCATGCCGCCGACGCATTCGGTTGCCCAGTAGGGGTCGCCGCTGAACAGCGCGTCGTAGTCCGGCGTGCGCAGGAAGCGGACAATGCGCAGCTTCTGCACCAGTTGGTCGATCAGTTCCTGCGCGCCGGCCTCGTCGAGTGTGCCTTCCTTCAGGTCACGCTCGACGTAGATGTCGAGGAAGGTGGTGATGCGGCCGATCGACATGGCCGCACCGTTCGCCTCCTTGATGGCGCCGAGATAGGCGAGATAGGTCCACTGCACCGCCTCCTGCGCCGTCTCCGCCGGGCGGGCAATGTCGCAGCCGTAGCGCTTGCCCATCTCGGCCAGGTCTTCGAGGGCGCGCATCTGTTCGGCGAGTTCCTCACGGACGCGGATGATCTCGTCCGTCGGCCACATCTCGTCCACCTGGGCGCGTTCCTCGTGCTTGGCAGCGAGCAGGCGGTCGGTGCCGTAGAGAGCGACACGCCGGTAGTCGCCGATGATGCGCCCGCGGCCATAGGCATCCGGTAGGCCGGTGATGATGCCGGATTTCCGGCAGCGCATGATCTCGGGCGTGTAGGCGTCGAAGACGCCGTCATTGTGCGTCTTGCGGTACTTGGTGAAGGCCTCGTGCACTGCGGGGTCGGCGGGGAAGCCCGCGGCCTTCAGTCCGGATTCCACCATGCGAAGCCCGCCGGCGGGAAAGATCGCGCGCTTGAAGGGCTTGTCGGTCTGCAGGCCGACGATCACCTCGTTCGCCTGGTCGATGTAGCCGGGGGCATGCGCCAGCACGGTCGAGGGGCTGGACGCGTCGACGTCGAGCACGCCCTTCTTCCGTTCCTCGGCGAAATGGGGCTGCAGCGCCGCCCAGACCGCCTCGGTCCGCGCCGTCGGCCCGACGAGGAAGCCCTCGTCGCCCGTATAGGGTGTGACGTTGCGGATGATGAAGTCCCGCACGTCGATGGCATTCGTCCAGCGGCCCTGCTCGAAGCCGCGCCAGCAGCGGGCCTCCTTCAGGGCGGCGATGTCGATGTTGACGCCTTCCATGGTCGGTTCCTCTGGTTTGTATTCATTTGTGGCCGCGTCCTGGGGGCGCGGCAGGTCGTCTCAGAAGCACTCTGTCAAATTTGCCCTCTCGGGACCTTGCGTCAGCGCAATCGAGGCAAGGCAGCCGCGCACCAGGATCGCCTACCCCCACCGCGCCGTCATGCGACACCCTCACCGATCGCCGCGCGCGTATGGCGCGCGATCATCAGGTTCTCATCGGTCGGGATGACGTGAACGCTCACGCGGCTGAGTTCGCGCGAGATCATCGGCGCCTTCGCGGCGTTGGCCGTGGCATCGAGGTCGACACCGAGCCACCGGCAGGCGTCGCAGATCGCGGCGCGGATCGGCGCGGCGTTCTCGCCCACGCCAGCCGTGAATACCAGCCCGTCCAGCCCACCGAGCGCCGCGGCTAGGGATCCAATGCCGCGCGCGACGCGATAGACGAACACCTCGAGCGCGAAGCGGGCGCGCGGGTCGTCGCTGTCGAGCAGGTCGCGGAAGTCGGACGAGATCCCCGACAGCCCCAGCATACCGGAGCGTCGGTAGAGCAGCGCCTCGACGCCAGCGACATCCAACCCGTCCTCCCGCATGAGGTGCAGCACGACGGCCGGATCGATCTCCCCGCAGCGCGTGCCCATCGGCAGTCCGTCGAGGGCGGAGAAGCCCATCGTCGTCGCAACGCTGCGCCCCGCATGCAGCGCGCAGAGCGAGGCGCCGTTGCCAAGATGCGCGACGACGACACGCCCGCCTGCGATGCCTGATGCGACAGCGGGCAGTACCGAGGCGATGTATTCGTAGGAGAGCCCATGGAACCCGTAGCGACGGATGCCGCGCGCGGCCATCTCATGCGGCAGCGCGAAGGCCTGCGCCACCTCGGGCATGGTGCGGTGGAAGGCCGTGTCGAAGCAGGCGACCTGCGGCAGGCGGGGCGTGCGCTCCATGGCGGCCCGGATGGGCGCCAGGTTGTGTGGCTGGTGGAGCGGCGCGAGCGGCGAGAGTGCGGCGAGTTCCTCCAGCAGCGCCGGCGTCACTAGGCGCGGCCTGTCATGGTTCGGCCCGCCATGGACCACCCGGTGCCCCAGTGCCACCAGCTGCCGCCCGGCGAAGCGCTCCCGCAGCCAGGGTATGACCACCATCAGCGCCTCGGCCGGCGTGCCGGGCGGATCCGCGGCGATGTCGGGCACGGCGACCGCCACGCCGGCGCCGTCCCGCGCCTTGAGGGCCGGCCGCACGCCGATGCCGTCCACCAGGCCGGACAGTAGGACTGCATCGCCCTCGTAGAGGGTGAATTTCAGGGAGGAGGAGCCGGCGTTGACGACGCCGACGATGTCGGCGGTCATCCCGCGCCTCCAGCCACCAGGATCTGGGCCAGCGCGATCGAAGCCAGCCGGGACTGCACGCTGTCCGCCCGGCTGGTCAGGATGATTGGCACGCGTGCGCCAAGCACGATGCCGGCACTGTCGGCGCCGGCCAGGTAGCTCAACTGCTTCGCGATCATGTTGCCGGATTCGAGGTCCGGCGCGAGCAGGATGTCGGCGTCGCCGGCGACCGGGGAGACGATCTTCTTGATGGTCGCCGCCGCCCTGCTGATCGCATTGTCGAAGGCGAGAGGCCCATCAAGGATGGCGCCGGTGATCTGGCCGCGATCGGCCATCTTGCAGAGGGCGGCGGCGTCGAGCGTGCTCGGGATCTGCGGGTTGACCGTCTCGACGGCGGACAGGATGGCGACCTTCGGCGTCGCGATTCCACTGGCGCGCAGCATGTCCACCGCGTTCTGAACGATGTCCACTTTGGTCTTCAGGTCGGGTGCGATGTTGATCGCGGCATCGGTGATGAAGAGCGGCTTGGAATAGCTCGGCACGTCCATCGCGAAGACGTGGCTGATCCGCCGTCCGGTCCGGAGCCCGCCATCGCGGGCCACCGCTGCCGCCATCAGTTCGTCGGTGTGGAGGCTCCCCTTCATCAGGCTGGCCGCGCGCCCCTCGCGGCACAGCCGCACGGCGGCGGCGGCGGCGGCCACCGGCGTCTCGGCCTCGACAACCTCGCAATCCGCCAGGGTCACGCCGGCGGCGGACGCCGTTGCCTCGAGCAAGGCCCGCGGCCCTACCAGGATAGGCCGGAGTGCACCTGACCGCGCGGCCTCGAGCGGCGCGAGCAGGCTGTCGCGATCGCACGGCCAGGCCACCGCGGCCGTGAGGGCGGGCATGCCGGCGGCACGGGCCATCAGCCGGTTCAGGTGGCGGTGCAGGTGGAGTTGGATGTCGGGGCGGGCCTGCGGGCTGCGCGACACCGGGTCGGCCGGCAGCCGGAACGTCACCGCCGCTTCGGCGAGAGTGCCGCGCGGGCCGCGCAGATCGACGGCGATAAGGGCCGTTTCCGTATCGGGACGCGCGGTCACAGTGCCGACGATCTCAAGTTCCTCACCTGGTACGGGCTGACCCAGCACACGCAGATCCTGCGCGATGATGACCGAACCCGGCCCGGGCAGGCAACGCGCGGTGAATTCGAGTACAAGGCCCTGCAGCACCAGCGTATGCGCCTGGGTTGGCATCTGGTCGAAGGCCTCGTCGGGGGCGCCGAACAATGCCGCCGCAAGGTCAAATCCCTGGGGCTTGATGGTATGCCGAAGCGTCCCGGTCAGGCCGACGCGGGCGCTTTCCTGCGTCAGGCCGGTCAGCGCGTCCGCGCCATTCGCGGCCTCAGCCATGAGGGAGTCCGCCGGGGATATGGCAGCCGGCCGCCATTCGCAACGCAACCGCGTCGTGCTCTCGACGGGCAAAACACTGTGACAGCCAAGAAGTCATTGCCTCTTGGATCCTCCCACATACCCTCCGCGCATGGATGCGCGATAGTTCTTGTCGTTGTTGGCCTATGCGAGCGACGCCCGAACCGGAGCCAGCGATCTCTTGCTATGTCGTGGAGTTCACCTGCTTCGATCAGCAGACTACCACGCACCAAATTGCGCCGCACGAAAATTGATGAAGGCGCGTGCTTCGTCTCCGCGGTGCCTAACCATGCGACGCCCGCCAACGGACCTCTCGTGGATGGCCTTCGCACAGCGCCTCAATTCCCGCTCGGATCCGCGCGAGGATCGCGGTTCCTTCAGCGAGGATCGGTGCGCAGGCCCTGGCCGCATACCGACCGTTGGTCCGAAAAGCCGCAAAATCCACGGCAATCGCTGCCACGGGAAAATTTCCGAACAGGTGCCTGTTGCCGTCATCGATGTAGGACTCTGTCACCGCGCCGTCGCTCACCAGGAGGCCATGCTGCGCAAGTTCGACGTGGTAGTACGTGACCCTGTCGCGCCACAACTCCTGCACGATGGATCTGCCGTTCACCAGGCTGCGCGCCGGAACCAGGTGGCCTTCGAGGAACACCGCGTGATCCGGGCTGACGCAGAGGTCCCGGCAGGGCACACCGTCGCCCAACGCGCCGGCGGCGATACGCACAGGGGCGGAGCGTCGGCGGTCCCGCTGGCGGCGCAGGTCCACTTCCGCGTGCCCCACCCAGATCACCGGCTGGATGCGCGTCCTGGCGTGCATGTCGATGACGAGGTCACCGGCCCGAAGCGCCTCCACCGGCGCCTCTCCGCGCGCCGCGGCGATCATTGTGCCTGCGACGAAGCACGGCGGGTTGTCATCGATCGTCGCAAAGACCCCGAGGTCGCCGGTCAGGACATCGATCTGGTCGATCGTGATTATGTCGGTGCCGTTGGTCAGGGTCGCGGTCATCTCCGCCCCTCCGACCACATCGGACACCGTCCAAATGCCATGGACGCTGCCGTTGATGAGGGAGGCGAAGTTCGTTTGCGCGCCCCATCCCTCCAGTCGAAGAGTATCGTTGCCGCTGCCGACATCCCCAACGTTGTCGCCGTAGATGACGTCGTTCCCGTCGCCGGCGCGCCACACCACCTGATCGAAACCATCACCGCCGATGATGGAATCCGCGCCCGTGCCCCCGAGCATGGTCTCGTCGCCCACGCCACCTCGAATGGTGTCGGCACCGGGTCCGCCAAACATTGTGTCGAACCCAAGACTCCCGATCAGGACGTCGTTGCCGTCGTTGCCGTAGATCAGGTCGTCGCCAAGGTCGCCGGCAACCGTGTCGTCCCCTTCATTGGCGTAGACGGTGTCGCCAAATGGCGTCCCGAGAAAGGTGTCGTTGCCGCTGCCCAGGACCGTACTCGTGCCAGACATCCATGGTCTCCCGCAGGGCTACTGCGCCGTACACACTATCGAATTAGTGAGCGTAGGCGATACCTCGATCCCCTGACAGTGCAACCGGCGCCAGGGGACCTCTCCGTCTTCTTGGCTCAGCAGCCAGTGCGTCGAGACATGGCCCGGAATTCTCGATGCCCGTCGCGATCGCCGCGAGCGGTCGTCCACCGATGTGGCCAAGACCGGGAGTTTTCGCCACGCAAGGGAGGAGCGGCTGTCGCCGAACCGGTGCGCCAGCCTCTACGACCGGTCCGCTGGCGAGCGGGCGATCGAGATTGCGGCGAAGATCAGCGCAGTCGACCAGCCCAGCATCAGCGAACCGCAAGCCGCTTGCAGCGCGCCAAAGATGCGAAAGCCCGGCGCCAGCAGGATATCGCCGTAACCCAGCGTCGCGAAGGTTACGAGCGAGAAGTAAAAGGCATCGTCATAGGTCTGCAGCGCGCCACGCCAGAGGAGGAATCCGGCCCACAGCCCCACCTGTGCCAGATGACCGAATATCAGTGGCACCACAGCGCCGAGTGAAATCCAGAACGTTCGCCAGAACTCCGACGAGTCCCGAGTGCGCCGGCCAAGCGAGCGGACGATGCCCAGCAGAACGCCCTGTGCCCCGACCTGCAGCAGGACCGTGCCACTCACCAAAAGAAGGATCGCGGCTAGCCGGCCCATCTGCGCCTCCCGAACCCTCGATCCCCTGGGCGTTCATTCGCGCGGATTCCGGCGGCGCGCCCGCCAGCGGGATGCGCCGCCGCTCCCGGGTGCGGCGTCACCGGACCTCCGTTCTTGCTGCAGCAGCAGGCCCGCCACGCCAGGCGTCGAGCACCGTGAAAGCAACGGCGATCAACGACGGCCCGATGAACAGGCCCAAGAAGCCGAAGGAGACGAAGCCGCCGAACACGCCCAGGATCGTCAGGCTCATCGGCATCGCCACGCCGAAGCCGATCAGCCATGGCTTGATGACGTTGTCCATCAAGGTGACGAACAGGCCCCAAATTATGATGAAGATGCCCCAGCCCTGCTGGTCCTGGCCGAACAACCAGACCGCCGCACCGCCCCAAAGCAGGACGATCAGCGGTGCGCCGATTTGGCTGAGGGCGAGCAGCAGGGTGAGGAACCCGAGCAAGGCGGCGCCCGGTATCCCGGCCACCAACAGGCCGATTGCCATGACCACGGCCTGAATGGCGGCTGTCCCCACCACGCCATAGGCCACGCCGCGCACCGCGCCCGCCGCGACGTCCAGCGAGGTGACGCCGGCGTCTCCGGCAAGCCGCTGGAGGATGTTGCGCAGCGCTGTCGCCAATGCTTCGCCACTCACCCAGAACATTGCAGCCACGACCAATGACAGGATGATCTGCAGGATGCTTTCGGCCAACGCCCCGGCCACACCGACCACGACCTGCCCCAGCGCCTCCGAGTAGGGTTCGATCATGGTCCTGAAACCGCCCTCGGCGACCATCGCCTGGTTCCAGAAGGTGGCGATGCGCTCACCGACGACAGGTAGGCCGGCCAGCGCGGGGGGGATCTGTGGCGAACTCGCGAAGTAAGCCTGCACGCGCTGTCCGCCCTGCGACACATGCTCGGCTAGTCCAGGCGCAATTGCTATCAACGGCAGGGCAACGACGGCGAGCGCCAGGAGCACCAGCAGCGTTGCCGCAAGCCCGCGACTCAAACCGTGTCGAATCAGGAGGTCGCGCAACGGCCACGCGGCTATGGCCAGGATCGTGCCGAACAAGATCGCAGTGGCAAAGGGGCGCAGCACTGCGAGAACGCCCAGCAGCAGGCCCGCGAAGAGCATGAGCATGACGGCGCGCTCGAGGAGCTCCGTGGTACCGATCCCGGCGGCAGCACGCACCTTGTCGTCGAGTGACGGGAATTCGCTGGCCATCGATCATCTCCTGATAGGCCCGCGATTGCGGGCGGAGCGAGACACCGCGCTGACGCACCTGCGGGCGATCGGCATTGTGGCATCATGCGGATTGGGGTCCGGCAGGGCCCATCGCGGGCGACGACGGGCGAACTGCACGCGTTCCGGGTCGTGGGCCCGGCTCATGTCGAGCTGACCCGGGCCATCCCCGGCAGCGATTGCCCGGCCCCTGGCGCATGACGACTTGCATCGTCCGCTGCCATGCCGCTGGCCGCCCGGGGGGCGAACTCTCCGAAGAATGGCGTTCCGTCGCGGCTGGCCCTTGCGGCCGTGGCGGCGGCAGCAGCACCGTGGTCGCGCCGACCGTGTAGAGGGAGAGCACGGCGATATCCATGATCCGGTCGAGCACCGGAACGTCGAACCCATGGGGCGCCGCGGCGAGGCCGAACAGCGTCAGGAAGGTCACGAGGCCGGTCAGCGCCACCGCGCCGCCCGGCCGCCGGCGCGCGGTCATGATCCATCTGGCGAAACCCAACGACCCCAGCAGCGTCATCAAGGTGAGCGCAGGCAGTTGCGGTCCGACCTCCAGCACGCCGGAAGCGGCCGCGGCGGCGACGCTTCCAACTAGGTTGCCCAGCAACAGGATCACGAGTTGGACGCGCCCGGCCGTCGGATCCTGGGCGCACAGGAAGGTCACCAGCCCGATCAGTGCCGGGAAGGCGAGCGCGGTGGGTTCGGCGAGATAGAAGAACTGTGCCGGCAGCACGATGGCGACTTTTGCGAGCCTGCGCGCCGGGCCCGCATGGTCCGCCTTCCGCATGGCGGACGCGGTGGCGGCAGCAGTATCCATGGCGGCCTTGTCCGGCCGTGCCGGGAGAAGCGCGTACAGCAGCCAGACCACGAGCATCGCCCGCACCGCCGAGGTGGCCAGGGTCTCGAGCACACCGGCGCCCAGCATCTCCGCCTGGAAGGTGAGGACCGGCACCACCGCAGTGAAGTTGAGCAGCATGGTGGCGGGGAGCGACTGCTTGCCTGCCGCCCGCTCGTGCATCGAAAAGCCGGCGTAGAAGAGCAGCCCCAGCGCGACCGCGAGTATCAACGGCCGGTCCGAGAAGGTCGAGGCGACAGCGAAGGCCACGCCGCCCGTTGCCAGGATCACCGCGACCAGCGCTGCGGCCTGTCCCACCCGCGGCGCCCGGGGCATGCCGACGAGGATCTGCGCGGCGAGCACGGCCGTCAGCCCGGGCAGCGGCTCCCCCGCCGCCGTGCCCCAGACCAGCGCCAGCGTCGCGGCGAAGGCGAGCCGCAGCGCCGGCCGGTGCCATGCGGTCTCAGGAGACATAGGTCAGCACCGAGATCAGCCTGATCCAGAACCAGGCGAGCGCGTCCGCGACAGGGTGCTCGCCCGTATAGACGATGACGTTGGCGCGCGCGTTGTAGCGCACGCCGCGCGGCCGTTCGTCACTCGTCTCGAACGCCAGTTGCACCGGGAAGCGCTGCGCCGGTGCGAACCATCCGCCGCTGCTTTGTCGCGTCTTGGGCAGGCCGGTTGTGGAATCAAGGTCGCCCTCGCCGACGCCCCAGCCCAGGCTTTCCACCCGCGCCGGGAGCACCCGGCCTGGCAAAACGTCGAGCACCACTTCCGCCCGCGCGCCCGGCCTGATGTGCTCCAGGTTGTTCTCGCGCAGGTAGGCCTGCAGCCAAACCAGCCGTGCATCGAGGAAGGTAAGCGCCGGCTGGCCGGCGCTGGCGAACTGCCCGACGTTCAACTGGAGATTGCTCACCACGCCGTCGCCCGGCGAACGAAGCGTGGTGCGGGCGAGGTCGAGGCGTGCCTGCGCGAGTTCGGCCAATGCCTCGCGGATCTGCGGGTTGTCCGCGCCCTGCGGGCCAAGAGCCTGCCGCGCCTGCTCCAGCGAGGCCTGCGCATGCAGTACCTGCGCCTCGGCCGCGTCCACCATGGACCGCGCCTGGTCGCCGCGGGCCGCCGGATAGACCCCGCCGCGCACCAGTTCGAACACGCGCACCGCCTGCTCGCGGATGTTCTCCCGTTCCGCGACCTCCTGCAGCAATTGCGCCTGGGCCACGTCCACCGCGGCGGTCGAGGCGCCGATGGCCTGCCCGGCCGCGGCCAGCCTGGCCTCGGCGCGCTCCACGGCGATGTGGAACGGGATCGGGTCAATCCGGAACAGCAGGTCGCCAGTACGGACGATCTGGTTGTCGCGCACGGCGACTTCGACGACCTTGCCCGCAACCTCCGGTGCGATGCGCACCACGAAGGTGCGGACGCTGGCATCGCTGGTGTAGGGCGTCAGCCGGTCGGCGATCAGCGTCCAGCCGAACAGCAGGACGCAGAGGATGAGGATGATCACCGTCCAGCGGCGCACCGGATCGGCGGGCTTGGACAGTGAACGCGGCATCGCGATTTGCTCAGGCTGAGGCGCCCGCACTTCGTTCATGCCACCTACCCCCCAACTCATGCACCTGCCTCGGTGGACCGGGGACTGAATGGACATTCGCCGATGCCGGGGGCGCTGTGTTTGTAGCGTCCACCCATCGGGGACCGTGTTGCAATCCAATTCGGGCACGGGCGCAGGCAATGGCTTCCAGCACGATCCGGTCCTTCGAGGCGCCGATTGCCGGCGCGCTACTGCAATGATCCGGGCGCGGCGGCGGCGAACCGGCGTGGGCTTCGCCTCCAGGCCGGAACACGCCGCGCCGAGGGGCCTCGCCACGGCCTCACCGGGAATCGTCGCGCCACGGCATTGGCCGACGCAGCAGCGTTCTTCTTTGGGATCGGCTTGCTGCAGCGCTTCACGCAGGATCTCAGCGCCAGTACAGGCCGTCACGCTGGCCGGGGATCGAGACGAACCGCCGCGCATAGGCACGGAAGGCGCCTTGCCGTCCGGCCGTCTGCGCGTCGTCATCCTGCGCGTCCACGCCGGCGCGCAGCGTCTCGATGGTGTCGAGCTCATTGCGACCGATGCGGCGATCGACGATCTTCTGCGTCACGGCGGCGGTATCGAGGCGCCAGATGCCGCCGCACAGCAGCAGGGGCAGCGGCCAGCCGTCGTCGCCGATCTGCAGCACGGCGCGGTCGGGCGTCGGGCGCAGGATCTCCGCCTTCTGGTCATAGGCGATGGGGAAGCGCGCCGGTGCCGCGCGGTCAGCCACCGGATCACCGGAGCGGACCAGCCGGACACCTCCAGAAACCCTGCGGCTTCGGCGGACGAGGGTTGTTTGAGGCTGTCGGGGCGGCAGTGACGCGGATGCGCGTGCGCATCCGGGGGACGGGGCCGCTACGGCGGCGGCGGTGGCTGGCCTACTTGCGTGCCGCTACGCTGGCGTGGCCTTGCCGGTCAGCCAGACGAACCGCTTGAGGTTGTAGGCCAGGTTGGCGAGGCCGATCTTCACCCGTGCCCTGGCGATGCCGATGGTGCGCACGACCAGGCCCATCGGCCCCTTCTGCCGTGCAAAGACGTGTTCGACCGCTGAGCGCACGGCCGACTTGCGCGCATTGGCCCGCCGCGTCCTTGCAGCCATCGGCCGGCCCGGCGGCTTCTTGCGGTGGATGCGCGAGACCAGGCCGCGCCCGGCCAGCCACGCCTCGTTCTTCGCCGAGCGATAGGCGGTGTCGGCCCAGACATCGCCGGCGGTGTTGTCGGCATCGACCATCTCCGCCAGCCGCGCCCCGTCATGGGCCGCGGCATGGCTGGCGGTCCAGCCGCGGATCAGCCCATGCCGGCGGTCGATCGCGACGTGGTTCTTGTACCCGAATGCCGGAACAGCGAGATCGACCTGCGGCGCGCCATCTTCGCGCGGCTTGGCCTTGGAGAACTTCACCGTCCAGCGGGCGTCGCGGTCCTTCTGGCGCAGCTTCGCGGGCCTCTCCGCCCAGCCCTCGGGGACCTGCCCGGCCTTGATCGCCGCCCGCTCCGCCTCGGTGTTGCGCTGCTTCGGCGCGGCGACGATCGTCGCGTCCACAATCTGCCCGCCCATCGCCAGGTAGCCGGCGGCGCGCAGCGTGGCATCGAACCGCGCGAACAGCCACTCCACCGCACCGGCACGCTTCAACGCCTCGCGGAACGTCCAGATCGTGTTGGCATCCGGCACCGGGTCGGCCAGCCCGAGACCGAGGAAGCGCATGAACGACAGGCGGTCCTTGATGAGGTACTCGCAGGGCTCGTCCGACAGCCCGTGCATCGCCTGCAGCAGCAGGATCTTGAACATCAGCACGTGATCGAAAGCGGGCCGGCCGCCCTTCGCACCGTCTGCGCGCGGCACCGCCTGCTCCAGCTCGGCGCGGAACATCGCGAAATCGACCAGCACGGCGATCCGCTCCAGGTCATCGCCCTTGGCCGACAACTCCCGCAGCCGTTCCTCCACGTCGAAGAACCCAGGCTGCCGAACCATCGCCTTCCCTCGCACTGCTCCGCGTCAGTGAATAAGCCGAACGGCTTCAGGGCGAGGGGTTTCTGGAGGTGTCCAGCCGGGTCCCGGCGGTGCCGAGGACGCGCAGCGCCTGCTGGTCCCCAGGCTCGCGTCGCCCGGGCCACCGACGCCGGCAAGGCCGCCAGCACCCCGGGGACGGGCGGGACCGCCCGCGCCGCGGAGCCCGCCAGGACCGCCTACGCCACCGGGGCGGCTAGCACCACCAACACCACCGGCCCCCGCCGGGGCCACCGCGATCCCCGATACGCTCGCCGCAGTGCGCCTGGTCTACCCGGCCGCAGACCTGCTCGCGGAACTGGGCACGGTCAGCAACTCCGCGACGGTTGGCGCCGACGTTGTTGCGCACCTGATCGTTGCGGTAGGCGACGCCCTGGCGATGCGTGGTGTCATGCCGCCAGGTGTTGCCGCTGATCTGCCCGCGATTGGCATTGATGTTGTTGTAGCGGTTGGCATTCGCCGCCGCAGCCGTCAGTGCAGGCTTACGGCGTAACCGTGCCAGCCCGGCAGGAAAGCGAGCGTAGATCCCGCACAGAAAAGGGCGCCTTTCGGCGCCCTTTCACTGGCGATCGCGTGCTGTTGCGCAGGATCAGCGGAGGATGATCTCTACGCGCCGGTTCTGCGGCTCGCGGGTGTTGTCCGGCGTGGCGACTAGAAGGTTTGTCTCGCCAAAGCCCTGTGCGACGATCTCCTGCCGCGGCACGCCGAGCCGCACAAGTTCGGCCGCCACCGCATTGGCGCGGCGCACCGACAGGCCCTGGTTGTACTGCGCCGAACCCGAGGTGTCGGTGTAGCCGTTGACCTCGATGCGGGTGACCGCCTGGCGCGTGCGGGCCTGCGCCGCCTCGCTGATGATCTGCCGCGAGCGGTCGGTCAAGTCAGCCCGGTTCCAATCGAAGAACACCAGGAAGGTGCGCGCCGGCGCAGGTGCTGCCGCGGCCGGTAGCGGGGCCGGCGGCGGGGCGACGCCAAAGGCATAGCGCACGCCGAGCAGGATGGAATGGTTGAAGTTGTCCACCTCGACCGAGCTCCGCCGTACCACGCCGTTCGCATTGGTCGCGGTCGCCTCGAAGTCCTGCGAGAGCGTGCCGAAGAAGCGATACTCCGCGGTGATCGCGAGGCCAGGCACGGAACGGATAGGGAAGCCCAGCCCGGCGATGGCCTGGTAGGCAAATTCCCCGCCGGTGCCATCGATGCGGGCGGTGGGAAGCGTGTTGCCCGCCGTCGCCAAGGCGCGAATGGTCACATTGTCGTAGTTCTGCCAAGCGTAGCCGATACCGAGGCCGAGATAGGGATAGACGGGCCAGTCAAAGATGGCGCCGAAATCGTAGAAGGCGTTCGCCATGATGCCGTAGGTGCGCGCCGTGCCGCTCGAATTGCCGCCGAAGCCAGTTACCGTGACTTGGTCGACTTCGTTCTGACGGTAATTGCCCTCAAGCTCGACGCGAAAGCCATTCCCAAAGCCCCACCCGACGGACATGACACCGGCAAAACCAAGGCTGAAGGAGACGTTGAAGTTACCCGAAGGCGTTAGGCCGAGGTTGTTGGGATTGACGTTCGAGCTGTCGATGAAGCTCTGCAAATTCCCGCCGTCGGAATCCGTGAGCCAGTTCAAACCCGCACCGCCGGCCACATAGAGGCCCGAGACGGGCTGCGCTTGCGCTATGACAGGCACCGCTAGCATGGCCGTCGCCAGGAGGAGGATTCTGGGTTTCATCGTCGCACCTCTCGCTGTTTCAGGTTTCCCCGCATTCCGATGTAGACAGAAAAAGCAAGATGGTGCGGCCGCAAATCGGCGTTGCGGTCCAGGAAAGATTTTGTTTGTTACCGCAAAAGCACATGCATAACTTGCCGAGATGTCTCGGCGGCGTCCGTGATCGTCCGGCTGCATCGATATTGGCCCACCTTCCGGCAGCCCTCGATCGGACAGGGTAGTGAGTGAACGAAGAACGATACGATGCTGACGCGGGCATCGCATACTGGTCTGCCCCCTGAAAAAAGGTCCTCCCTGAAGTAGGCTTTTAAGCCTGAAGGAGGCTGCTGGAATGTCGCAGAAGAAGAATAAGCCAGAAAAGATTGTCGCGAAGCTGCGGCAAGTGGATGTCCTGCCCTTCGCCAGATCGTTGAACTCGCGCCGCACATGCGACCAGCAGAACGCCAGCGTGACACCGTCGCCAGCCGCGACCAGCGTCTTGTAGGCGCCGAACCGGTCGCACTGTTGGATGGATGCCGCGATAACCGGCGATCAGCGCCCTGGGAGGCCTCTGCGAAACGGCTTGCCGGTGCTGGTGATCGCAGTTCGGTAAATCATTCCATTCCAATGCTGGCCTGATTTCGGAAGAAGTGCTCAGTCCTCCGGTTCGCTTCGCTGCGAAAGTCATTCCTACCATCAGATATAGCATCGAAGTCAATTTTTGCAGCAAGAATTGCACGGCAGGTCATGTACGCCTTCGTCGCAGGTGTTTCTATCTCGTCCATGTAGGTCTGGACGATTTCCACCATCTCAGCTTTGAGCCGGAAAAGGCTCAGCTGACCTTGAATCGTATTTTCCTGGCGCGAGAGCAGTCGGGTTGTGCATTGCGCAAAGTCCTCACCGCCGCACCAGACCGGCAATCTTGTGCGGTTGCGGGCCCGAACGTCTGCCGGCACGTATGAACTAGCTTGCAGCAGGGCCCGGAGCATCTCGTCCATGTAGAGCTGTGCTTGCTGGAACAGAGGAAGATCGCAAGTGTCGCAATCAGGTCTGATCGACTGCATCAGCCACCCGAAGAGGCTACCGCGAGAGTTCCTCTGCTGTCTGACAATTGCATGATCCTGCGCCATTATCTCGCTTACATCGATGTGCGACTGCCGACAGGTTTGATCTACCCAAGCTCCGAGCAATTCTGCATCGCTAGCAACCCCGTTCTCGCCTCTGGGCATCAAGTCGGCCCGGACTGACAGGCGGTTCGCGCGATCGTCATACGCGAAGCTGATGCGCCGGTAGGCGATCGGCCAATCCGACAGCGAGCTCACGTTCAGTTCGAGCAGCGGACGCAGCCCGGGGAGCCGGTGTTCCGCCCAGAAGCCGCGATGCGTATGGCCCGAAAGATAGGCGATCGGGTGAGGAAGGTCGGACACCAATCCGTAAATCGACAATCGTGTCTGCAGTTCAAGCGACTGCCAGTTGTGGTGGCCGGCGAACACGACGATATCGCCCGCCCTGGCCGCTTCCCTGATCCACGGTGTGACAGCACGGACCTGATCGGCACGGATACGGCCTACGCTACCGGGGCTGCGTCCCATGATCGTGTCCCAGGTGCTGACGAGCGGGCCGGCCTGGTTCGTGTCCAGCGCGATGACAATGACGCCCCGCGTTGCCCCCGGCGCCCGCGGTAGTCGCAAGCGCTGTGCGATGAACGAATCTGCATAGTCGCCTCCGTCGATCAGATGCGCCTCTATGCCTGACACAAACGCGTCTGGATCGGGGTTGCGCCAGCTGACACTGTGGTCTCCGGAAGAGGGTGGCGGCACGAGACCCGCGCCACGCGGTGCGACGCGGGCTTGTCCCGTGATGTATCGGGTGATGAAGTCGGGTTTGATGAACGCTTCCCTGTCTGTCCTGTGTGTGACGTCGCCGGGCGTCGCGCCGCGGCGGCAGGCGCGGTTCCACCGCTCCGCGCCCGGATCGAGTGCCGAAACTTGGAGATCGTGGGCAAAGATACCGAACAACAGGCCGTCGTGATTGCCGGGCAGGATTGCACCAGGCCGGTTCGCCGCCGCAAAGATCTTGGCGATGCGCTCTGCCTCTGTGCGACATGACATGTCCAGGACATCGCCGAGGTGAATGAACGGTTCCGTCGGATGGCTCTGCAATGCCCATTCGAGAATGCGGCGCCCGAATAGCGTCTGCTGAGGTGGGCGCTGGCTCACCTCGACGTAAGCGTCAATCGCACTCGCATTCTCGAGCAATGGGTAACCTGTCGATTCGTGCTCCTGGGTGTCACTGACCACGACGATGGGGGAAGTCAGCGCAACGTAGTTGGCGCCAGGCTCCGGTCCGGGCACCGGCTGCGGGACGAAGCCATTGTGGCATCCGGCGAGGAGCGAACCCCCCAGTACGCTAGCCAGCAGGGATCGACGGTCTCGCGGTTGGTCGATCAAGGAGATGGCCATTGCATCACGCGCGCCAAGGCGTCGGCGCCGGGGTTGACCCGTGCGGCACCAACCGGTTGCGGCGCTTGCGCGATGGCAGCAACCGCGCATGCCAACACGATGTTGCCGCCACAGAAAGCGATTGCAGTGAGTCGGGCACAGTTCATGAGACCTCCCGATCGTAGCGACCAGGCGCCACGGCGGGGTCCAGCCTGATACGCTAACCGCATAGAAGCAAACAAAACCGGGTTCGGCATTAGTGGAGCGGAGTGTTGCCGGTCACCATACCCAAGAGGCGTTTCAGCATTCTCAGCGCCTCGGCGGGTAACGCCAGTTGCCCGACGGTATGATGTAGCGGACGCCACCGCGCGGGCCGATGCAGGGCGCGGACGGCGTGCCGTTCTCCTGCCTCTGGACAGGCCGCGCCGAGTTGGATGGCGAAGCCCGGCCGGCACGATCGAAGCAATCCAGTCGCGCCGCGCGATCCACCACCAGCACGCCGCCTCACCTCGTCACCAGATGGGCCAGACCCTCCGTTAGTCAGGCATCTCCCCTTTCTCCAAGCATTCGACGACGGACAGGGGGCGGCCGCGCGCGTTATCGTGCTCGCTCCAGCAGCGTCTCTTCGACGATGCGCATCACGGCCTCCAGCATCGCGGGGCGGGGGAAGGCGTTGCGGTTGGTGAAGATGGCTGCCAGCAACGGATGCGCCTGGTCGAGCGGCAGACCCACGGCCCAATGGTCGGCGTTCAGGTAGCCGAGCAGCACGGAACCCGGAATCAGCTGATCCGTATACAATGTCTGGCTGTCGTTGCGCGGGTCCATGACCGACAGTCGATCATGCATCGGCACCAAGACGGAGGAGGTATCCTGCCGGGCAGTGAATGATCCGAGCGAGAATAGCGGTAAACCGATGGACGACGGCGGGTAGCTGGCGAGGGCCGTAAGGCGGGTGGACCGCCTGAGACTTTCAAATGCGCCCCCGTCCCCCGCATCACAGCCAGAGCCAGGGGCGGAGCGCGCCAGCCACGGCAACACACGTGGCGGGTGGTCGGCGAGTGGCGAGCCGGTGACCGTGCCGGCGAGGCTGACGGCGGCCGCGACGCGGGGGCGGATCTCGGGATAGCGCACCAGGGCTTCCAGCATGTCCGCAGTGCCCTTGGAATAACCTACCAGGACCAGGCGCTCGCCCGGTTCAAGCGGCTCGGCAAGTAGGCGATCGCGGATAAGTTCGGCGTTCCTCATCGAGGAGGACAGCCCTTCGACTGGCACCTCGAAGCTTCGCCAGCCGATCGTATCCAGATGTGCGCGTGCATCGCCGAGGATCGTGACCAGGCCCGCAAAGCAATCGGCGCCGTAGCCGGGCACGATGGCAAGGCGCAATGGAAGGCGAGGTGGTCCGTGTCCGACAGACCGGCCGCTTGGCGGCGCCTCGCCACCAAGCCGGTGCAACATGGCCTGGCAGTCGCGGCCGGAGTCCGGCGGCGTGACCGCACACAGGATCTCACGAAAGCGGGCACGCGCATCCACGACGCCTGCCGCGCTTGCAGGCACCAGGATTGCTGG
Organism: Roseomonas sp. CAU 1739; assembly: GCF_039839775.1. Classification (NCBI taxonomy): domain Bacteria; kingdom Pseudomonadati; phylum Pseudomonadota; class Alphaproteobacteria; order Acetobacterales; family Roseomonadaceae; genus Roseomonas; species Roseomonas sp. CAU 1739. The sequence continues at coordinate 1,173 of NZ_JBDOQQ010000033.1, read as the reverse complement.
TGGCGCGACAAGGTCGGGCTGCAGCAGCGGTGTCGGCGCGCAGCCCACCAGAGCGCCGAAACCAAGCACGAGGCGCAAGCGCCACCGGGCCGTGCTGGTGCCCATGCGAAACAGCAGCCTACTGATCGTTTGGCCCTCCCCGTGATGCTCACACTCACTGCCTGGCCCGAGGGGTCCCTCCGGCGAACCCTAGGCGCTCTATGACGCCATTGGTCAAAAAATTGGTACCGATCGGCCGAAGTCGGACAATCGCGCGCCCTCCACCAGCAAAGACCACCGCAGCCGACGCTAGGCGCAGCCAGTGGCTGATTCAGCGGCGGCGATGCTCGACACGGTCGACACGCTCGACGTGGCGGTGACCACCAGGAAACCCCTTGATGTCGTGGATCACAACGCCGGGGAAGCCGCTCCGACGATCGCCCGAACCGCTCTGCCGGAGGCGTGCGATCTGCGCCCACAGCCGCTCTGCCTCGAGCGTCTTCGCTGCGGGAGCCTGCGGCCGCGGCAGATCCTCGACAACACGAACCAGCATCAGGCTGGGCGGAGCTTCTGGCCCCGTCTGGAGCAGGCCCGGCATCGTCCCTTCACGAGCCTACCGCCGCCACTCGAACAGCAGGCTGCGGCTCATGCGGTGGCGGCCTGCTACGCCCGTCACCGACGAGGCAGGACGCATCGCCTCCGCGACCAGCGCCAACTTCTGCTCCGTCGTCCCGCAGCGCCGCCACCGCACCACATTGATCACCTCACCCCGCCAACCGTTCGGCATCGTCCATACCCCTACGCGAAAGGACGACAAGCGACATCCGCGCCGCCCGGCAACCACGCAGGTCAGCCCACCGGCACCTCGCGCCGCAAGGCAGCCAATGGAAGGGGCTCACCGAACGTCCGCATCCCGGAGACCAAGTACGTGTGCGATGGTTTCGAGACGCCCTTCAACCCATGGCGACTCGGCCGTCACGACAGGGAAGGCAGTCAAGGGATTGCTGCTCGGACGATCGCCAAAGCGGCGAGCCAGGGGCTCCCGGTAAGTCGTGACGGCAGGTTCGGCTTATGGCCGACCGCCAAAATCCACGAGTCACCCCTCCGCCGGAGAGGGGCTGCTCATCGAACGACCAGGCGCATCGCGCCGGGTCCGATGATGCGCGTTCCGACGCCGAGGAACTGCTGCGTGCC
>NZ_JBDOQQ010000032.1:0-31316 GCF_039839775.1 Roseomonas sp. CAU 1739 | reverse complement strand
GCGCTCACGCAGATCCTCGGAGTACGGCCGCATCAGCGCTGGCCTCCATCGCCCAGCCCAACGCTTGAATCAGATCCCGCCCCGTTTCGGAACCCCGATTCCAACGAATAGCAGCGTGCTCTAGCGCGCCGCGCAGCGGCGAATTGTCGCCCGATCCGTCTCCCGGAACGACTGGCGCCCGCTACCTGTGCTGGAATGCCCGCATAAAGTAGCCGTTCCAACTTCAACCTCGCTCGCAACTCACGCACATCCACCGCTATCTCGGTGTGCCGCGGCTGAACTGGCCCACGTGAGCACGCGATCAGGCCGTCATCCTCGTATAGTTCCCGTGATCATAGCGGATTGAGGTCTGTTCGGTATAAGCGGGTATGCCCCTCCAAACCACCCCACCAAAGGCCGGGGGGCCTTTGGGATGCCGGGACTTGGCGGCGGGCATCAGAGTCGCGTCGGATGCTGTTGCGTGCGCTCTCGCTCGAAACGGCGAGGCCAACGCACCGGTTTCTGATTCTCGCCATCGCCGCGAATGCGGAGCGGCGGCAAAATCAAACAAGCCGGAGGTTTGCGCGTCACTCCAAAGGCTGCCCTCGGCACAACGCGCCCAAGGGCACGAACGGCTGAATACCAGAGGTCATGCAATGGGCCGCCGGAAACACAGACCGATACCGGCGGTCGCCAGTGTCGCCACGCCAGGTCCGCCCCGCCTTTCCAAATGTCCAACGACCTCTGGCAAGGCTTATGGCGACGCCGCTCTCCGTCTACCGCCCCACGCGCGGTGCCCAGCGCTTCCTCTCGAACCATCCGACGATGCCGCGCGGCAGGAACAGGATGAACAGCACCAACAGGATGCCATAGACCAGCGGCGCCGCGCCAATGAAGGCCGTGCCAAAGGACACCCGCAGCGTTTCCTCCAGTGCGATGGTGAAGGCCGCGCCAACTGTCGGGCCCAGCATCGAATACATCCCCCCGGCCAGCGCACCGAAGACGATCTGCAGTGAGATGCCAATGCCGGCCAGCGACTCAGGATTGAGATAGAGCCGGTACTGCGCACCCAGCGCCCCACCCAGGGCAGCCAGCCCGGCCGAGATCAGCGTGATCATCATCTTCTCACGCGTCACACGGATGCCGATCGCCGCGGCGGCGTCCTCATCCTCGCTGATGGCCGCCAGCGCCTTGGCCGACATGCTGCGATCAATCCACCACCACACCAGCAGTCCGAAGGCCCAGGCCGCGACGGCGATCCACCAGAAGCCGTGCTTGCCGAACTGCATGGCCGCGAACGCGCTGTCCGGCGCCAGCCGCGGCGTCATGCCGAGCGACCCACCGGTATGGTCGCGCAGCGCCACGATCAGGATGCGCACGATCTCGCCGGCGGCGAGGGTGACGAGCGCGAAGTAGTGCCCCACCACGCGCAGCCGGAAGCAGGGATAGGCGAGCAACGCCGCGGCCGCGACGCCAAGCGCCACGCCGGCGGGCAGCCCGATCCAGGGCGACAGCCCCAGATCGTTCCACAGCAGCGCCATGGTATAGGCGGCAATGCCGATGAAGGCGCCATGGCCGAAGGACACCAGGCCAAATCGCCCCATCAGCGCCCAGCCGGTGCAGCTCAGGGCCGAAAGCATCGTCGCGATGCCGAGATGCAGGAAGTATTCGGGCAGGCCGAGGAAGGGCAGCGCCGCAAGGACGACGCTCAGCGCGATCGCGATCCTGGTCATCGGGCGAACAGCCCCCTGGGCCGGGCGAACATGACGACGATGAAGCAGGCGAAGGCGACGACGTAGCTCATCTCGGTGTTCCACCAGAACCCGCCGGTCGAGATGATGACACCCATCAGGAAGGCGGCGAGGAAGCCGCCCAGCATGTTGCCCAGCCCACCCATGACGCAGATCATGAAGGTGATCGGTCCGAAGCTCAGCCCAATGAACGGGTGCACGTCGAGTTGGACGACCAGCAGGCAGGCCGCGAGACCTGCCAGGGCACCACCGATCGCGGAGGCGACCAGGTAGATGCGCCGCGGATCGACGCCCATCAGCGGCATCACTTCCCGATCACGCGCGATGGCACGGATGGCGGTACCGACATAGGTGAATTTCAGGAAGGTCCAGAGTACCGCCGCACCGACGAGAGCCGCGATGAAAGCGACCAGCTTGGTGCCGGAAACGAAGATCTCGCCGACCTCCATCGGCGGCATCTCGACGCCGAGGGAGCGGAAATCCGTCCCGAAGATCAGCATCGCGCCGCCTTGCAGGATGAACAGCACGCCGCCGGTCGCCAGCACCTGCGTGATGGGCGGGCTGCTCAGCAGCGGGCGCACCACCAACAGATGCAGCAGCACGCCGAGCATGGCGACCACCGGCAGGCATGCCGCGAAGGCGGCAAGCAGCGGCCATCCGGCCTGGGTGTGCAGGAACCACACGCAGTACATGCCGACCATCACCAGCTCCGCGTAGCAGAGCCAGACCACGTCGACGACGCCAAACACTAGGTTGAGACCGAGCACCGGCAACGCAAAGACGCCGCCGAGCAGAATGCCGTTGACGATCGCCTCAAGCAGGAACGGATCCAACTCAGTGCCCTCCCAGGAAGGCGCTGCGAATCATCGGATCCGAGGCCAGTTGCGCTGACGTCCCCTCGGCCACCACGCGCCCGGCATCGAGCACATAGGCGCGGTCCACCACGCGCAGGACCTGGGCGACGTTCTGCTCGACGATCAGCACCGTCAGCCCTTCGGCGCGGATGCGTTCCACCAGTGAGAACACCTGCGCGACGATCAGCGGCGCGAGGCCGGCGGAGGGTTCATCCAGCAGCAGGATGCGCGGGCTGCACATCAGCGCACGGCCGATCGCGCACATCTGCTGTTCGCCGCCGCTCATCGTGCCGGCAAGTTGCCGACGACGCTCCTTCAGGCGCGGGAACATGCCGAAGACGTAGTCGACGCGTTCGGCGTAGCGCTTGCGCGCGCTTGGGATATACGCACCGACCTTGAGGTTTTCCTCGACCGTGAGGTGCGGGAACAGGCGTCGGTTCTCCGGCACATGCGCGATGCCGATGGCGGGCAGTGCATGAGCCGGCAAGGTGGCCAGGTCGGCGCTGCCAAATCGCGCGGTGCCAGCCTTCGGCCGGAGCATGCCGGAGATCACGCGCAGCAGCGTGGTCTTGCCGGCGCCGTTGGGACCCACGACGCCCACGGCCTCACCGGGCGCGACCTTCAGCCCGACATCGAATAATGCCTGGAAGTCACCGTAGCCCGCGCGGATTCCCTCGAGGGTGAGCGTGTCCCCCGTCATCGGATCAATCCCCATATCGGTCATGCAGCGCGTGTCTCGGGTGGCCCGAGATAGACCTCGGCCACCTTCTCATCCTGCTGCGCCTCGCGCGGCGTGCCCTCGAAGATAACGGCGCCGTGGTCGAGCAGCAGCACGCGGTCCACGACCGACAGAAGCACGCCCATGATGTGCTCGACCCAGACGATGGTGATGCCGCGCTCGTCACGGATACGCTTCAGCATGTCGGCCGCCTGGCGCATCTCCCCCGCATCAAGCCCGCCGAGCGATTCATCGGCCAAGAGCAGCTTCGGTCGCGTGGCGATGGCGCGCGCGAGTTCCAGCTTCTTGAGCCCAGCGGCGCCGAGACCACCGACGCGCGCCTGCGGATCAGTCGGCAGTTGCGCAAGCGTCAGCGCATCGCGCGCGATCGATTCCGCCTCCTCATGCGACATATGGCCGCCATGGCCGAAATGCGCGGCCAGCATGGCGTTCTCGAGCAACGTCAGCTCGCGGAAGGGTCGCGGAATCTGGAAGGTGCGACCGATGCCCTTGCGGCAGGTCGCATCGGCGGTCAGGCCGGCGATCTCCTCGCCGGCCAGTTTCACGCTGCCGGCCGTCGGCTTCAGCATGCCGGCGATGCAGTTGAAGGTCGTGCTCTTGCCCGATCCATTGGGGCCGAGCAGGCCGAGGATCTCGCCCTGCTCGACGCTGAAGCTGACATTGTCGACGGCGGTGAATCCCCCGAACGACTTGGTCAGCCCCGAGACCTGAAGCATGCTCACGCGGTCGCGCCCCCGAAGGGGAAGCGAGATGGGCTCAGCACCGGATCAGTCTTCAACGCAGGGCGAAGGGGCTGCTGGCCGGCAGTGGCATCACCGGCGGGCCGCCAGCGATGGCGGTCGGCCACACCACTTTGGAGCGCGCGTTTTCGAACTGCATCACCACGGCAACGGAGCGGGAATTCTGGCCTGCCATCTCGTGGTCGGGCGGATTGAACTTCACGCCATAGCCCTGGATCGTGCCACCCACGGGAATGTCGACGCCGAGCGCCGCGCGACGCATGGCGTCGATCGATCCGTCGGCTTCGCGCACCGCAGGCTTCAACACATATTCCAGGAAGACCCAGGTGTTGTTGAATCCCATCGAGGCATGGGTCGGCGGATCGTTGGACTGGGTGCGTGCCCGGTAGCGCGTGAGCAGGATGTCCTGCAGTTCGCGCGCCGGCGCCGTCAGGCGCGAAGGATCAAGCATCTGCGTGGCGGCGGGATCGACGTTGCAGAAGTGGTTGATCTCCGCACCGAAGGTCTCGGTCAACCTGTCGATCTGCGAGTAGCCGGCACCGTGGCCGATCACCATGCGCGTGCGCAGCCCGCCTGCCTTGGCCTGGCGCAGGAACAGCGTGATGTCCGGATTGTAGCCGACCTGCAGGACGGCGTCGGGTCGCTCACGTCGCAGCTTGGTGACCAGCGTGGACAGATCGGGCGCCGTGGCTGAGTAGCCTTCCTTCAACGCGATCGGCATGCCCACGCGGCGGGCATTTTCTTCCAGTGCGGTCGCCACGCCCACACCATAGGGACCATCCTCATAGATGATGCCCAACTTGAAGCGGTTCGGCGCGATCTGAGTCGCGCGCTGGCAATGCTCGGCGAGGAACTCGATGCTGCCCTCACCATACTGATCGGAGTGCACGGTCGGACGGAATATATGCGTGAAGTGCTTGCCCTTCAGCACGGCCGAGGCGATGGCGCTGTTGATCCAGAGGATCTTCCCCTGGGCCTGCATGCGTTGCGCCAAGGGCACTGCATGGGCGGAGCTATAGACGCCGATGATGACGTCCAGGCGTTCCTGGCTGACCAGGCGCTCGGCCTCATTGATGGCCACCTCGGCACGGCTCTGGCTGTCGGCGGAAACCGCCTGCACCATTCGCCCGTCGACGCCGCCACGCTCATTGAACAACTCGATGGCGAGCTCGGCGCCCGCGGCAAGAGGCACGGAGCCGGCCCCGGCAAACGGGCCTGACAGATCGTGCAAAAGTCCGACACGAATGGGTGCACCAGCGCCTTGTGCAACGGCGCGGCCGGCAGCTAGGCCGCCGACTCCGGCCAGAAGCGTCCGACGATTGGTGAGCATGGCTTTCTCCCTTGGTATCCGACCCTGTTGCGGACCGGCTGGGAATGAGAGAGCAGCCCGTTCATCCAGGTCATCCGCCCCCCCTTCCTGCCTTGTTCAGCGGCCATCCTGGCCGACGAAGCGGCACAAGCGGACACTGGCGATCCAGCGTTATAAGTAGCCTCCAAGGGTAGGCCCCTGGACGTCAAGCCCTACTTCGTCGTCTGGCGCATTGTTCGGGTTGCGGTTGCGACAGGGGCTCGCGGGCGGCATCGCCCTGTCCTGCCCATGTGAGTCGAATGGCGGGCGTAGAACCCGACCCTATTGATCTGATGCTTCTCGCTGCGGATTTGGCGCCAATGCACGTGGCTGGCACATTTTCGGTACGCCCTGGTGGGCGCGGCCCGGCCTTGGATGTTGGGGCATGCGAACGGCAAACGCCCAAGCTTCGTTGCCAAGGTGCTGGCATCGCAATTTCACTTGGAGGCGGGGATGCGCATCCGACGATCCCAATGCACTACCGTTGTCCTGTAACGCTTGAGGCCGAGGACTTCGCCCATCCACAGCTGCGGCAAGCTCGAGCCCCTTTGCCGGAAGGATGAGATGGCGTCGTTGGCACCGTGGGCCGCGCAATGCCCTGGCACGATCGCTATCCCAAGGCCAGGCCGCTTATGATAATCACCACTGGTGAACATCGTTGCAGGTGCCCCGCCATGCCCAAGGTCGGACCGAAGCTTCGGGAGTTGCGTACGCGGCGGGGTCTCGGCACGCGGGAACTGGCCGCGCGCTCTGGGGTGTCGCATTCCGCGATTTCGCTGATCGAGCGCGATCGCATGAGTCCGTCGGTCGATACGCTCGGCGCCATCCTCGGTGCGCTCGGCCTCACGCTCTCCGCCTTCTTCGAGGATCTCGAAAGCGCCATCCCACCGCGCATCTTCTACGCCGCTGGTGAGCTCACCGAGATCGGCCGGGCGGACCGCGTCTCCTACCGGCTGGTCGGCATGGACTATCCGAACCGCCGCATGCTGTTGTTGTCGGAGCACTACGCACCAGGCGCGGCGACGGACAACCCTATCGCCCACAACGCCGAGGAGGCGGGCATCGTCACCCGCGGCGCCATCGAGGTCACGGTCGGCGACCAGTCCCGCATCCTGCGCGAAGGCGACGGCTACTATTTCGACAGCCGCCAGCCGCACCTGTTCCGCAATGTCGCCGACGGCGTCAGCACCATCGTCAGCGCCGTCACGCCGCCCACCTACTGACCGGCGCGGCCAGTTTCCTGCCCAGCGGCACGCCACCCCGTTGCGTTGCCGCGGCGAAGGCCCTCTGCTCGGCGTGGACCAGCACGAGGACGGGCAGGCGATGGCAGCGCGACGTATCCTGGCAGGCGGCATCGCCCAGGAATCCCATAGTTTCAATCCGATCCGGATGGGGCGGGACAGTTTCACCATCACCGCCGGCGACGATGCGCTCGCCCGCGCCCGCGGCACCAATTCGACGCTCGGCGGCATCATCGATGCCGCGGAGGCAGCCGGAGCCGAGGTGATCGTGCCCACGCTCTATCGCGCGCAATCCGGTGGGCCGGTCGAGGATGCGGTCTTCGTCGAGATGAAGGACATCATGCTCGACGCCGCGAAACGCGGCGATTTCGACGCCATCGCGCTGCCGCTGCATGGCGGGATGCTGACGCCGACGCTGCACGATCCGGAAGGCGTGCTGATGCAGGAGCTGCGCGCGATCGTCGGGCCGGATATGCCGATGACCGCCGCCTTCGACCTGCATGCGCATGTGACCCCGGAAATCCTTGAGACCTGCGACCTGCTCGCGGCCTATCTCACTAACCCGCATGGTGACCAGGGCATGACGGGATTGCGCGCGGGCCGCGCGGCGCTGGCCATGCTGGACGGCACGCTGAAGCCGGTCCTCGCCTGGTCGCACCTGCCCATGCTGACGCTCGGCAATGACCGGACGGATGAGGAGCCGTTGCAAGGGCTGCATGCCCGCGCGGCGGCGGCCGTGGCCGCCCAGGGCGTTTACGACGCCTCGATCTTCAACGCGCAGCAGTTCCTTGACGTGCCGGGGCTCGGCCAGGTCGTGATGGCCTATGGCAACGGAGATGCGACGCAGGCCAAGGCACTGGTCGCGAACCTCGCCGCCGATCTGTGGACGGCGCGCGCGCGGCTGATCGGCACCTATCCGTCGCTGGAGGGATGCCTCGCCAGGGCCGTGGCGGGAACCGCCCGCCCGTTGATCCTGGGCGACCAGGGCGACCGAGTAGCGGCCGGTGCGCCGGGCGACAGCACCGTGATCCTGCACGCGCTGCTCGGCCTCGGTGCCGATCTGCCGGCCGCGATGCCCATCTGCGATGCCGAGGCCGTGGCGCGGTGCCGTGCAGCAGGTGTCGGTGCGACGGTCACGGTGACGGTGGGCGGCCGCTATTCCACAGTCGCGCCGCCGGTAACCCTGACCGGAATTGTGATCTCGGCCGCTGAAGGTGCCTCGCTGGTCTATCAGGGGCCTGCGGAGAAGGGCCAGCGCGCATTCATCGGCCCATTCGCGGTGCTGCGCATCGGCGCGCTGAAGGTGGTGCTGACGGCGCGGCCCTATTCCTACATCGACCCCGAATATTTCCGCGCCATGGGTGTGGAGCCGCGCGACCAACGCATCGTGGTGACACGGTCCGGCTACCATTTCACGCTGAACTACGCGGCGATCGGCGAGTGCATCACCGTCGATACGCCGGGCATGTCCTCCTACCGCGTGAAGGACCTGCCCTTCACCGTGGCGCGGCCCTTCTACCCGCTGGACGACATTGCGATGACGCCCGAAGTCCACATCAAGTCCTGAGGGGGCCGCTCCCCCTCACCGCCTACCGCAGCGCGGAAGCCGCGTCCTCGAACGCTTCGGCCATGTCGTCGAGTACCGCTTGGTCATGGGCGAAGGACAGAAAGATCCGACCGTAGCCCGAGGGCATCAGCAGCACGCCGCGGCGACGCAACTCCACATGCAGGGCAACGGACCATTCGGGCCGTAGCAGGCCACGAGCCTCCGCATAGTCGCGCGGCGGCGCTTCGCTCGGCCAGAGACTGAAGACGCTGCCATGGCCGCTCGTGCTGACCGCCTGCCCGACACGGGCAAAGGCATCGACGATACGGCCGCGCAGGGCCTCGCCGCGGGCGAGAAGGGCGGGGTAATCGGCGGCGTCCAGCATTTCCATGGACGCCAGTACCGCGGCGCAGGCCATCGGGTTGCCGCTGTATGTCCCGGCACGCACCGCGCGGCCATCCGCGAAGGCGCGCATGATCTCCGGCCGACCCGCAACGGCCGCGACGGCGACGCCGCTGCCGACCGCCTTGCCGAGCGTCGCGAGATCCGGGTCCAGCCCCATCGCATGGGCGGCCAGTCCCGCATGCAGGCGGAAGCCCATCAGAACTTCGTCCGCGATGAGCAGCGCGCCGTGACGCCGCGCGATTGCCTGCAATTGCAGCAGATAGCCTGGCGCCGGCAGAACGCAGCCGGCATTGGCGAGCACCGGCTCGACCAGCACCGCGGCGATGTCGTCGCGCTCGGCGAACAGCCGCTCGGCATCCTCGGCATCGTTGAAGCGCAGCAGGGAAACGCGGTCGGTCTCCGGCCGCGCATTGCCGGGGAAGGAGGATTCCGCCGCCCCGGCGCCGCCATAGGCGACGTCGTCCAGCCAGCCATCGAAGCCGCCCGCCATCTTGGCGATGCGCGTGCGGCCGGTCGCCACGCGCGCCGCGCGGCAGGCAAGGTGCACCGCTTCGCTGCCGGTGCTGACGAACAGCACCTGATCGAGGGGCCCCGCATGGGCCGCGATGGCCGCCGCGGCCGCTTCCTCCCGCGCATGGGCGAAGGCGGGCAGCGGGCCGTCGCGCAGCGCCTGCGTCACCGCTTCGACCACCAGTGCCGGCGCATGACCGAGCACGGTGCCGCCGAAACCGAGCGCGGTATCGGCATAGCGCCGCCCCTCGCTGTCCCAGATCCATGGCCCGGCGGACCGCGCGACGGTCAGCGCCTGCCCGTCGAGCGGCGGCAGCAGGCGCGCGGCGGACGACACGGCGCCGACAAGATGCGCCATGGTCAGGCGCGCCGCACATTCCAGGGGTAGCGCACCGAGCCGCCGAGCACGCCGGTTATCTCGTTGCGGTAGGCCGTCTTGGGGAAGTAGATGCCGAGCGGCAGGGTCGGCACCTCGCGCATCGCCAGCGCATGGACCTCGCCGAACAGCCGCGCCTGCTCCGCGCTGTCGGTGGCGTCCAGCCACGCGGCGGTGAGGCGTTCCATCTCCGCACTTTCGAACCAGCCGGGCCAGCCGGTCGCGCCCTCCCCGCGGATCGTGGTGTTCAGCACCGGGTTGGCGATGGCGATGGACGGCCAGGTGGTGTGGTACAGGCTCCAGCCGCCGGTGGCCGTCGGAGTGCGGTTGTTGCGGCGCTGCAGCAGCGTGCCCCAGTCCATATCGACCAGTTCGACATTCAACCCGGCCGTCTGCAGCGCCTGCGCGGTGATCGGGCCGAGCGGCGCCAGCGTCGCATTGTCCGCCGGATTGAGGATGACGACCTTCTCGCCATTGTAGCCGGTGGCGCGCAGCGCCTCCCGCATCTCGGTCTGTTTGCCAATGAGGCTCCCGAACTGGCCGCGGCCGATCTCCTCCACACCGGGCACGGTGCAGGGGAACATCGCCTGACATTCGCGCCAATCGGCTTCCTTGCCGCCTGTCACCGTCGCCAGATAGTCGGTCTGCCGCACAACCTGCACGACGAAGCGCCGCAGCGACGCATTGTTGAAGGGCGGCACGAGATGGTTGAAGCGCGCGACGATCGCCGAACCGAGCGGATCCGCATTCTCGATCTTCACGCGACGGCCGCGCAGCGCGATCGGTTCGAGGTCGGCGGGCAGCGCCTCCATCCAATCCACCTCGCCCTGAACCAGCGCGGCGACGGCGGTGGCCTTGTCCGCAATGACGCGCCACTCCACGCGCTCGAAATGCGCGACCTTGGCGCCGGAGGTCCATTCCGGCGCCTCGCTGCGTGGCCGGTAGCCATCGAAGCGGCCATAGGCGATGAGGTTGCCCGAGGACCATTCGTCACGCAGGAACCGATAGGGGCCGGACCCGGTGATCTCGGTGATCGCGTTGTCGCCGGCGGCGCGGACGATGCGCTCGGGCATGATGAAGGCAGGCTGCGAATGCGGCTTGGCCAACGCATCGGCCAGCATCGGGAAGGGCCGCTTGAGGCGGATCACCAGCGTGCGGTCGTCCGGCGTCTCATAGGCATCGACGACGGTCTGGTAGACGCGGCCGAAGGTGTCGCGCCTGGCCCATCGTTCCAGGCTGGCGGCACAGTCGCGCGAGCGCACGGGCTCGCCGTCATGGAAGACGAGACCGTCGCGTAGGCGGATCGTCCAAGCGCGGCCGTCGGGGCTGATCTGGTGGCCCTCGGCCATCTGTGGCTTGGCGCGCATCTGCGCATCGACGCCGTAGAGCGTGTCGAAGACATGGAAGCCGTGCTGGACGGCGACCAACGCGGTCGAGAGAACGGGGTCGAGCGACACCAGGTCGGTCGAGGGCACGAAGCGGAGCGTGCGGGCGCGCATGTCCTGCGCGATGGCCGGGGCGGACAGGCCGAGGGACGGCGCGAGGGCCAGCACGGCGCGGCGTCGGATTGGCATAGGCGGCGCTCCTTTCACGGACGATTTAGGGTGCCACCGTAAGGTCCCGGCGCCCCGCTGCGATGTAGGTGGGCGATGGCGGTAAGGATAGTGCGCAGCAAAACCTGCCCTTGAGGGGCCTCCCCGCTGATTGAATCGCGCATCTTGAAGCACACAAGCGCCGCACCATTGATCCATGACCGGGCCGGAGAACCCCGGCGGACGAAACTACAAATACGTGCTGCCGCCACGCATGGCGGCTGCACATCGGCAACAACAGTCTCCATAATGCCTCAAGGCACGGCCGACAGGACGCGGACATTGTGGACACGCACAGTCATCCGGGGATGGTCGCCTGGCATGGCCTTTTCGATGCAACTCCAATGGCCAAGCACCCATGCATTCACTGCCTGCTCGTCGGCGTCACACCCATGGCCAGTGTCCACTCGTCGGACCGGGCGGCATGCGTGAACTCACGCCTGACGCCCCACAGGTTGACCTGGTGATGCATCGGGACAAGCCCGACATCGCGCATCGCGATCTCCGTCGCGCGGATGAAGATCTGCCGCCGCTGCTCGTCATCCAGCGTTGCAAGCCCTTCCGACAGCAGACGATCCACCTCCGGGTTCGAATAGCGTGAGCGGTTCGACGCACCTTGCCCCGTAGCGCGATCATAGGTGGCAAGCAGCGAACCGAGTGGTGAGGATGCCTCTGCCGTGTCGATGCCCCAGCCACCGAAGATCATGCTGTAGTCCTGGCGGCTGGCTCCGGCGATCCAGGTCGAGAAGGGCAGCGCCTGCACCGTCGTCTGGATACCGATGCGCGTCAGCATCTGACCCATGGCCTGGCAGATCCGCTCATCATTGACGTAGCGGTTGTTGGAACAATGGATGGTCAGGTTGAAGCCGTTCGGAAATCCGGCCTCGGCCAGCAGCGCACGGGCGCGCGTTGGGTCGTAGGCCGGCGGCGGCAGGGTCGGCGTCCAACCAAACCAGTCGCGCGGCATCAGTTGCCCGGTGGGTTCCGCTGCGCCATCCATCACGCGACTGACGATCGCATCCCGGTTCACAGCAATGTTCACAGCCTGGCGCACGCGCAGGTCGCGGAAAGGATTCTGCGCTAGCGGCCTTCCCTGCCGGTCGGCGACGAATGGCGAGGAGCGCTCCAGATGATCGAGGAAGACATACATGTTGCGGTTGGACAGGGCGCGGCTGACCTGCGTGCGCGGATCGCGCTCGACCCGCGCGATATCGCCGGTCGGCAGCGCATCGATGATGTCGACATCGCCCGAGAGCAGCGCGGCGACGCGCGATGCCGGGCTGCGCATGAAGCGTGTGGTGACCGACGCCCAAGACGATGCGCCGCCCCAATAGGATGGGTTGCGCTCCATCACGATCCGGTCGCCCTGCGTCCAGGAGACGAAGCGGAAGGGCCCGGTGCCAACCATCGCCTTGCCGCTGTTGTAGTCGGCCGTCGAGGCCCCTTCGCCATGCCGGCGAGAGACGATGCCGAAGGTGGAGAGATAGACCGGCATCAGCGGAAACACGGTATGGGTCCGGAAGCGGATTGTCTGCGCGTCCACCACCGTCGTCTCCGCGATCTGGCGGATGTAGAGCCCGAAGGACGACGGGCTGTTCGGGACCGATGGCGCGCGGGCGATGGTGAAGGCGACGTCGTCGGCGGTGAAAGGCGATCCGTCGTGCCACGTCACGCCCTCGCGCAGCTTGAACTCCCAGGTCAGGTCGTCGATGGCGCGCCACGAGACCGCGAGGCCCGGCACCATGCGCTGCTGTGCATCCTGCAGGATCAGCGAATCGAAGAAATGCGCCGAGACGGCCTTGTTCGGCGCGAGGTTATGATAGTGCGGATCGGTCGAGGTGATCTCCGCCTCCACCGCCATGCGCAGGACCGGTGCAGGCTGGGCCTGCGCCGGACGAAGGCCCGGATGCACCACGGCGAGAGCGGCGAGCAGTGACGTCGCCAACAGGCTGCGTCGGGCGTTCCGGGGCATGGCGATCTGTCTCCGTGTCAGCGGCGGGGTGGCATGCGCAGGATCTCACGCGCATCGTCGGGGCTGGCAACCTCGCGGTTCATGTCGCGCGACATGCTGGCGATGCGGTGCACGATGTCGCGGTTGGTCGGACAGCCGAGCTCCGGATACTGGTAGTCGCCGAGGCCCGGGGCGACATGTCCGCCCTCCGCGATCGCGACGGCGGCGCAGGGGAAGATGTTGGCGTGCTTCGTGCACACCGCCCACTGGATGCTGCCGTCAGGCGGGATCGCATGGAGGAAGGCGCGCAGGCCTTCCGGCGTTGCGTCATGGCCGGCGAGCCGGCTGCCGCCGCACAGCGGAATCTTCCCGAGCGCGGGGCTGTCCAGCAGCCCCATTTCGATGAAGGCGGCCGCGGCGCGCATGAACGGCACGGACCAGATGCCGAGGCCTGGCTTCACGCCGAGATCGCGCATCGTCTTCGCGAAGAACATGCAGCTCTCAATGCTGTTCGCGTAGACCTTGTCGGTGCTCTCCCACTGTTTCTTCGCGGGGTTGTAGCGGTCCATGTTGGTGCTGCCGATGTCGATCGTCGCAATGTCGGGTTTCGAGGCCTCGACATGCTTGACGCGATCGGCCGCGTCGCCTTCCAGATAGACGTTGCCGAGCGTCGTGTGGATCAGGATGTCGCTGCGCGCGCGGATCTCGCGCGTGATCTCGGCGTAGAGCTCTGGGCTGTGGCTGCGCTCGCCGTTCGGGCCGCGCGCATGGACATGCACGATGGATGCGCCGGCCTCGCGGCACTGCGCCGCCTGCTCGGCAATCTCCTGCGGGGAGTAGGGGATATTCTGGTTGGGCCCGCGCATCTCCCACTCGTTGAGGCGCACGTTGATGATCAGCTTGTTCATGGCGTCGCGTTCTCGCTTTGATGAGCCAGGGATAACGGGTCAGGCGGCCGGCAGGCCGAGCATCGCGCGTGTCTCCGCGGGTGTTGCCGTCTCCCGCCCGAAGCCACGCGCGAGCTGGGCGAAATAGCGCACCAACTCCTCGTTGGTCGGGCAGCCAAGCTCCGGATAGGGGTAGTCGCCGATGCCGGGCGACAGATGCCCGCCGCGCTCCAGCGCGACCGCCGCCGCCGGCAGGATGCTGCCTTCCTTGCAGGTCACCGTCCATTCGATGCGGCGTTCCCGCGGCAGCACGTCCAGGAAGGCCAGCGTGCTCGCGATGGTGCAGGGATGGCCGCCGACGATGCCCCCCTCGCAGAAGGCAAACTGCACATAGGCCGGTTCCTTGAACACGCCCATGTCGAGCATCGCATCCGCGGTGCGCAGGAACGGGATGGCCCAGCAGGTGAGATGCGGTTTCACCCCGGCACGGTCCATCTCCCCAGCCAGGTACAGGCAGGTGCCGATGGTGTTCAGATAGGTGCGGTCCGTCGTGCGGAACCGCTTCTCCGTCACGTCATAGACGTCGATGTTGGTGCTGCCGACATCGACGGCGGCAAGGTCCGCGCGGTCCTGCGGGCGGTCGCGCATCAGCGCGATGTGCGCGGCGCGCGCCTCATCCCCCTTGATGGTGTTCTGGCCGAGGGTGCAGTCGATCAGGATGTCGGTCCGCGCACGGATGCGGCGGATGATGTCCAGATAGACACTCGGATCGTGCGACGGCGAACCATCCGCGTTGCGCGCGTGGAAGTGGACGATGGAGGCGCCGGCCTCCCGGCAGGCAGCGGCGGTCTCGGCGATCTCCTCGGGGGTGAATGGAATGTGCGGGTTGCGGTCGCGCGGTGCGTATTCGTTTATCCGCGCCATGATGATGACTTTCTTCGCCATGGACGTATCCTCCGG
The DNA here is from genome assembly GCF_039839775.1 of Roseomonas sp. CAU 1739. Classification (NCBI taxonomy): domain Bacteria; kingdom Pseudomonadati; phylum Pseudomonadota; class Alphaproteobacteria; order Acetobacterales; family Roseomonadaceae; genus Roseomonas; species Roseomonas sp. CAU 1739. The sequence continues at coordinate 16,437 of NZ_JBDOQQ010000032.1, read as the reverse complement.
CTGTCAGGCGGCGGCGATGCCGGCGCGCACCGCGCGGGCTGCAAGCTCGTCACGGCCCTCGCGCATTTCCTCGATGTTACCGTAGGCGAGCATGTAGTGGCCGCGATATCCCGCCTGCTCGATCAGCGCGAAGGTGTCCTCGAAATCGATCGTGCCTTCGCCGGGGCGGAGATGCTCCTCCTTGTCGCCGCGATTGTCGGCCAGGCGCACCTCTTCCATGCGCGCGACGCCAAAGGCATCGAAGAAGCCGCGGATGCCGACGGGCAGCATGTGCGCGTGGTTCACCGTGTAGGTCCAGCCATAGATGGCGGGGTCCAGCCGGTCGAAATAGGCGCGGCATTCCTCGACATCGCAGGCGAGGTAGCGCACCTCGGCATCGGCGGGCTCGGGGTTCATGTTCTCGAGCAGCAGGCGGATGCCGTGCTTCCGTGCATGGTCACCAAGGCTCTGCAGGCGCTGGATGCCGGTTTCCATCCGCCGTGCGTAGTCGCCGGTGAAGTGGAATCCGCCATGCAACACGATCCAGTCGGCGCCGAGCGGCTTCGCCAGCTCGATGTATCGACGCAGATACTCCTCGACCGCCTCGCGCAGGAACGGCGCGGTCTCCGCCACATTCACCGCCGACAGCGTATGCAGGCCGAGCCGGATTCCCTGGCTCTCGACGCTGTTGCGCACGGCATCGATGCGTCTGCTGTCGAAGTCCTCGAAGGCGTTGCCGGTATCGCCGAGGCGGACGTCGATGACGCCGACCTTGTTGCGGGCCGACCACGCGATGGCCTCCTCGATCGGCAAGCGCGCGCCGAAGTCGATGCCGATGCGGTCCTTGAAGCTGTTCACCGGGTCGCTGTCCCTCTGCTTGTCTGAGGCTGGCGCCTCGTATTGTTGACAATTCCCAAGGAAGCCGGCTGCAGCAGGTTATGTCAACCCGCGCATTGAACACGAAAACACCCGCCATTGCCCATTGCTCGGGCAAGATGCCGACCGTGTGGCGTAGTCTCATTCGCCTGGTTGTTGACAATACCGGCTTCTGGGTGTCGCATCGCCGTCGCATCCGGCGCTCGCCGGCCACATCGCTGGAGCCTTGCCTTGCCTGTCCTGCCCGTTAGCCCTCTCGATCCGGCGGCTCCGAACCTGCGCCGCACCTACGATCCACGCCAACCGCTCTTGCGGCCTTATGTCCGCGAGGCGGACGCGTTTCGCAGCGGCCGGTCCACGCCGCGGGACGCTCTCGAAGCCGGCATCGACCGTATGACGCGGGACGAGCCCGCAATCCGCGCCTTCGTGACGCATGACCTGGCTGCCGCGCGGCGCGCCGCCGATGCGGCGACGGCGCGCTGGAAGGATGGGCGGCCGCTGTCGCCGGTGGATGGCATGCCGATCGTGGTGAAGGACATGATCGCGACGGCTGGCCTGCCGACGCAAATGAACAACCCGATCTATGCGGGCTGGGACGCGCGGACCGACGCGGCCTGTGTATTCGCGATGCGCGAAGCTGGCGCCGTGATTGTCGGCAAGACGGTCACGACCGAGTTTGCCTGCGGCAATTCCGGCCCGACGCGGAACCCGTATGACACAACGCGCACGCCCGGCGGTTCGTCGAGCGGTTCCGCTGCCGCCGTCGGCGCGGGCATCGCGGCGCTGGGGTTCGGCACGCAGACGCATGGTTCCACCATCCGCCCAGCGGGGTATTGCGGCGCCTATGCGTTGAAGCCGACGCATGGCGCGCTGCATGTGGGTGGCATCACGCCGCTCGGCGCCACGCTCGACCATCTCGGGCTGATCGGCGCGAGCCTCGAGGATGTCTGGGCGTCGGGCATGGCGATCTCGCGTATCGTCGGGGGCACGCCGCCGCATCCGGGCCTCGCCGGCCCCGCGACGGCGCCGCCGCCCGCACAGCCGCGCACGCTGGTAAGGCTGGACACGCTTGGCTGGGGTGAGACGCCGGACACCTCACGTGCGGCTTTCGAGGTGGCTGTCGCTTCACTGGCGCAGGCTGGTGTCCGGATCCTCGACAGGCACAATGATGCCGAGGTTGCGGCGCTGGAAGCGGCGCTGACCGAGATCGGCGAATTCGCCAACGATCTGCTCGCCTGGGAGGCGCGTTGGCCGCTCGCAGCTTACCGTGCGCACGGCCCGGAGATGGTCGGGGGCCGTATCCAGGACCTGCTGGAGCGCGCCGGTCGGCTTGATGCGGCAACCTATGGGCGCGCGGTGGCTGATCGCCAGCGGTTGCGCGATCGTGTTGCCGCCTTCGGCGATCGTGCCGATGCTTTCGTCATGCTGTGCTCCAGCGGCCCCGCCATACAGGACCATGCCTTCACCGGCTCGCGCAATTTCGCGCTCCCATGGACCCTGGTCGGCGCCCCTGCCTTCGCGCTGCCGCTGCTGGTCGCGGAGGAACTGCCGCTTGGTCTGCAGATTGCTGGCTTCGCCGAGCAGGATGCGGAGGCCTGCGCGATCGCAGGCTGGGTCCGCGACACGCTGCTGCCACCGCACCGCGACATTTGAAGGACCGAACGATGCTGTCACGTCGCATACTGATCGCTGCCCTGCCGGGGCTTCTCGCCGCGCCGCCGGTGCTCGCGCAGGGTGATTTCCCGAACCGCACGATCCGGTTCATCGTCGGCTTCCCGCCGGGCGGGACCACGGACATCGCCGCACGCCTGATGGCGCCGAAGATGCAGGCGCTGCTCGGCCAGCCGGTGGTGGTCGAGAACCGCACCGGTGCGGGCGGCAATATCGGTTCGGAATTCGTCGTGCGCGCGCCGGCGGACGGCCACACCATCCTGATGGGGACGATCGGCGGCCTGTCGATCAACCCCGCGCTCTACGGCAACCTCTCCTTTGATCCGGTGACCGACCTGGCGCCGATCACGCGCGTCGGCATGATCCTGAACGTGTTGGCCATTCCCGCGGAGCGGCCCTGGCGCGACACGGCGCAGTTGGTCGCCGCGGCGAAATCATCGCCGCTGACCTTCGGTTCCTCGGGTGCCGGTGGCGCGGGCCACATGGCGGGCGAACAGCTCAACCTGATGGCGGGGCTGCAGAACATCCATGTGCCCTATCGCGGCGGCGCGCCGTTGATCACCGACCTGATGGCCGGACGCATCGATTTCGCCTTCACCCCGGCCTCGGGCGCAAAACCGCAGGCCGATGGTGGCAAGCTGCGGATGATCGCGGTTTCGACCAAGGATCGCAGCACGCTGCTGCCCGAGATTCCGGCCGTCGCCGAAGCCCCAGGGCTCGCCGGCTTCGACATGGCGGATTGGAGCGCACTGATGGCGCCCCGCGGCACGCCCGCGCCTGTCTTGCGCACCTTGCACGGCGCGGCGACGGCTGCGCTGAGAGACCCGGAACTCGTGGCCGCCCTGGCGCAGCGCGGCATTGAATCCACACCTTCCTCCCCCGATGAGTGCGGCGCCTTCATCCGGGCGGAGAGTGCGAAGTGGCTTCCGGTGGTGCGCGCATCGGGCGCGCGTCCGGATTGAAGCGGCACGTGTGGCGCGGTAGCTCGGCGCCACCAATGGAGGCAAAGCAATGACCGGTCGCCGGCTGAACGACCTGACGGCGGCCGAGACGGCCCGCCGTATCGCACAGGGCGAGACCACGGCGCGCGCCGTCGTCGAGGCCTGCCTCGAACAGGTCGCGCTGCGCGAGCCCGCTGTCCTCGCCTTCGAGCATCTGGATGCTGATGGCGCGCGTCGTGCCGCGGACAGGCTCGACGCATCCGGCAGGGCGGCGAGCCTGCCGATCGCCGGCGCCTGCTTCGGGGTGAAGGACATCATCGACACGGCCGACATGCCGACGGGCTATGGTTCTCCGATCCATGCCGGACATCGTCCATCGGCGGATGCGGCCTGCGTCGCGCTGTCCCGGAAAAGCGGCGGCATCGCGCTCGGCAAGACGGTCACGACGGAATTCGCCAACGTCCATCCTGGAAAGACGCGAAATCCACACGATCCCGAGCGGACGCCGGGTGGGTCGTCGTCAGGCTCCGCAGCTGCGGTCGCGGCGCGGATGCTGCCGCTCGCCCTGGGGACGCAGACGACATCCTCGACCATACGTCCCGCTTCGTTCTGCGGCGTGGTCGGCTTCGTGCCCACCTATGGGACGATCAGCGTTTCGGGCGTGCGCGCTGCGGCCGGCTCGCTGGATCGGATTGGGCTTTTCGGACGGTCCGTGGATGACATTGCATTGTATGCCGATGTCGTGCGCGGCGTCGCGCCAGGCGACGCACCGTCCAGTCAGGCTTTCGCACCCCGAATCGGATTCTGCGGCGAGTTCCTGGCGGACCGGATGGATCCGGGGACCGGTGAAGCACTCGCCCGGTTGGCGCGAAGGGTGTCGACGGCTGGTGCCGTCGTCAGCAGCGTGGCGGTTCCCCAAGCGTTCACGCAACTGACCAATGAGCATCGCTGGATCTCGAGTTTCGAGTTCGTGCGCAACCTGACCTACGAGATCGAAAATCATTGGGACCGCATCAGCACGACGCTGAGGGAAGGCCGTATCAGCCATGGACTGTCTTGCTCGCCCGAACAATATGCGGCGGCGCAGCGCCTGGCGACGGAGGCGCGTGCCCATACCGATTCCCTCTTTGGGCCGCATGATGTCCTGATCGCCGCGTCGGCTGCAGGAGAAGCGCCGAAGGGGTCGGCTACCGGTGACTTCGCTTTCTGCGCGCTCTGGACGGTTCTTGGCCTGCCCGCGATTTCCCTGCCATTGATGACCGGCCCGTCCGGACTGCCGATCGGCGCGCAACTCCTGGCGCGCCGGGGGGATAAGGGGCGGTTGTTGGCGGCCGCAGCATGGATGATGACGCATGGCGCCGGATGATAGGGTGGCAGCCAGGCTGCTGACGCAGCAGCAGTCTGCCGAGCACAAGACCCACGCGGACCGTGTCTTCGAGGAGATCGAACGCGCCATCGTGACGGGCGAGTTCGCCGCCGACACGCGCCTTGGCGAGGAAACCCTGGCCGAGCGCTTCGGTGTCAGCCGCGGACCGCTGCGGGAAGCATTGCGACAACTCGAGGGGCGCGGCTTGGTCGTGCGCCTGCCGCATGCCGGAGTGCGGGTCGTGTCGCTGGGAAATACGGACCTTGTCGAGTTGTACGAGGTCCGCGCGAACCTCGAAGGACTGGCCTGCCGCCTTGCCGCCCAGCGCATCAGTACCGCTGAAGCGGCAGCGTTGGAGGCCTTGTTGCGCCGACATGGGGATGAGGAAGGCGTGCGCACCGGCACGGCCTATTTCCAGGAACATGGCAGTTTCGATTTTCACTTCGCCATTGCGCGGCTCTCGAAGTCGCGCCGGCTGGAAAAGCTGCTCTGCGACGATCTGTATTCGCTCACGCGGTTGTTCAGATTTCGAACGGGCCATAAGCCCGGCCGGCCACGCCAGGCTTATGAGGACCATCTGCGTATTTGCGAGGCGGTATGCCGAAGCGATTCGGAGTTGGCCGAGTTGTTGATGCGTCGCCATGTCGAGGCGGCATGCAGGGAGTTGCAAGCAATGGATCTGGAGGGCGCCTAGATACTGGCGAAGTGCCGCATCAGCCTCTCTGTCGAGGTGATCCTGCGGATGGGCCTCCCGCCCTGCCCAGACATTAAGCACGCTGAATCCGGCAGGTACCGGTCATTGACGCCTCTGACCGTCGTGGCGGCCGCATCGGTTCGTCAGACGGTGCTCGCATCACGCGCGCGTCGGGGCGGAGACATGCCCGGGCATCCCTGTGCTTTCTGGTCCCAGGAGAGGGGCGCATCACTAAGCCTCTTCAAGTTCCGTGCTGAGCCGCCGCAACTCCGCCGTATGCGGATGATTCACCCGCCCTGACCGGAGATGCACGGCGCTGATCTGCTCGACCATCTGCCCGCCCTGCATCACGCCCACCATTGGGCAGAGATGCGCCACCACGGCCAGGTTGTGCGTCACCATCACGTAGGTGAGCTTCCGTTGTGCCTGCAGATCGGCCAGCAAGTTCAGAACCTCCGCCTGCACGGACACATCCAGCGCGCTGGTGGGCTCGTCCAACAGCAGCACCTCCGGCTCGGCCATCAGGGCGCGCGCGATCGCCACGCGCTGGCGCTGCCCGCCGGAAAGCTGGTGCGGAAAGCGGAACCGCGTGGCCGCAGGCAGGGCGACCTCATCCAGTGCGCGGAGGATGCGCTGCTCATGGTCGCCAATCCCATGCACCATCAACGGCTCGGCCAGCGCCCGGTCCACGGTCTGGCGCGGATGCAGCGAGCCATACGGATCCTGAAACACCATCTGCACCCGGCGGAAGAACGCCCTGTCGCGCTTCGGCTTCAGCGCCGCGCCGTCCACCCTCATGGTGCCGGTCCAGTCCGGATTGAGCCCGGACAGCGCCCGCAGCACCGTCGATTTGCCGGACCCGCTCTCCCCCACCATTCCGAAGCTTGATCCGCTCGGCACGTCGAAGGACACGCCCTTGACGGCATGCACGTCGCCGAAGCGCACATGCAGGTTCTCGATACGGATCATTTCAGCCAGGCCGGATCGCGCTGCATCACCGGCAGGCGACGCTTGGGGTGGGACAGCGCCGGCAGGCATTCCAGCAGCCCGCGCGTGTAGGGGTGCGTCGCGCGCGCGAGTTCGCCAGCCGCCAGTTCCTCCACGATCCGCCCGGCATACATCACCACCACGCGGTCGCAGAAATGGGAAACGAGCGGCAGATCGTGGCTGATCAGCATCAGCGCCATGCCTCGACGGGAGACCAGATCCTCCATAAGCCGCAGGATTTCCGCCTGCACGGTGGCGTCCAGCGCGCTGGTCGGCTCGTCGGCAATCAGCATTTCCGGGTTTGGCGCCAGCATCATGGCGATCATCACCCGCTGCCCCATGCCGCCGGACAACTCGTGCGGATAGGCCCCCGCCACCCGTGCTGGATCGTTGATCCGCACCTGTGCCAGCAGATCCAGCGCTGCCTCGCGCGCTGCACGGCGGGATGCGCGGTGATGCACCTGCCACGCCTCGGCGATCTGCTCTCCGGCCGTCATGACGGGATTGAGCGAGTATTTGGGGTCCTGAAGTATCAGCCCGGCCCGCTTGCCACGAATGGCGCGCATTGCCGACTCATCGGCCTTCAGCACGTCGATCCCATCGAACGCGAGTTTGTCTGCCGCGAGCCGCGCGTTTCTCGGCAGCAGCTTCAGCACGGACCGTGCGGTGAGCGACTTGCCCGACCCGCTCTCCCCGACGATGCCGAGCTTCTCCGCGCCAAGCGTGAGCGACACCCCCCGCACCGCCAGGCTCTCGCCCTGCTGCGTCGGGAAGGCAACGGAAAGGTTTTCGATTTCGACCAGCATGGATCAGCGCTGCTTCGGATCGAGCACGTCGCGCAGCCCGTCACCCAGCAGGTTGAAAGCCAACGAAGCAACGAAGATCGCCACCCCCGGAACTGTCGGCACCCACCACTGCTCCAGGATGAAGCGTCGCGCCGTCGCGATCATCGCCCCCCATTCGGGCGAGGGCGGCTGCGCCCCCATGCCCAAGAAACCCAGCGCGGCTGCTGTCAGGATGATGCCGCTCATGTCCAGCGTCACCCTCACGGTCAGGCTGCCCAGGCACAATGGCACCACGTGGCGCAGCACGATCCGCGCCGGGCTGGCCCCCGTCAGCCGCACCGCCGCGATGAAGTCGGTGTTGCGGATGCTCAACGTCTCGGCGCGGGCCAGCCGCGCATAGGGCGGCCACGCCGTCAGCACGATGGCAAGCACGGCGCTGGTCACGCCGGGCTTGATCGCCGCCACGAAGGCCAGCGCCAGGATCAGCCGCGGGAAGGCCAGGAACACGTCGGTCACGCGCATCAGCACGCGGTCGGCGATGCCACCGGCATAGCCCGCGATGCACCCCACCGCGAGCCCGATCGGCGCCACGAGAAGCACCACGGCCACCACCATCCCCAGCGTGACCCGCCCGCCGTACAGGATGCGGGAATAGATATCCCGCCCCAACTCGTCGGTACCCAGCCAATGCGTGAGAGATGGCGGTGCCAGGCGACTGTCCAGCGCCTGCACGCCGGGGTCGTGGGTGGCCAGCACGGGGGCGAGCAGCGACATCGCCATCATCACCACCACAACCACCAGACCCGCCATGGCAAGCCGGTTGTCGCGGAACCCCCGCCAGAGACGGTAGCGCCGCCCCCATGCTGCCTGGCTGCGGGAAGCGGGCGTCTCGGTCAGCAGCCAGTCGCGCCAGCCGGAAGATGCAATGCCGCTCATCTCACGCGCGGATCCATCAGTTGGTACAGCAGATCGGCCAGCAGGTTGAAACCCAGGTAGATGACGCCGACCACCAGCGTCGCCCCCAGCACCGCGTTCATGTCGGCATTGAGCAGCGAAATCGTCAGATACTGCCCCAGCCCCGGCCAGGAGAACACGGTCTCCGTCACCACCGCCCCTTCCAGCAGCCCGGCATAGGTCAACGCCAGCACGGTGATCAGCCGCACCGCGATGTTGCCGAAGGCGTGTTTCCAGATGACCCGCGTGGCCGACAGCCCCTTGGCCCTGGCGGTGATCACGTATTCCTCCGCCAGCGCGTCCAGCATGAAGGCCCGCGTCATGCGCGCGATGAAGGCCATGGAGAAATAGGCCAGCACCCCGGCTGGCAGCAGCAGGTGCGAGACGGCATCCCAGAACACGTCCCTGTCGCCGGCGATCAGGGCATCGACGGTGATCAGGTTCGTCACGACCGGCACCATGTCCTCGTACACCACGCTCTGCCGCCCCGGCCCTGGCGCCCATTGCAGTGTCGCGTAGAACACCAGCAGGCTCAGCAGGGCCAGCACGAACACGGGCACCGAGTGCCCCGCCAGGCACACCACCCGGATCGTATGATCCACCTTCGTGCCCTGCCGCACTGCCGCCAGCACGCCCAGCGGCACGCCGGTCAGCACCGCGATCACGATCGCCACTGTCGCGAGTTCCAGCGTTGCCGGGAGGAAATGTCCGATATCGTCCAGCACGGTGTGCGAGGTCATCACCGAGCGGCCGAAATCCCCCTGCAGCAGCTTCCCCAGATAGATCCAGAACTGCACGTAGAGCGGCTTGTCGAGCCCCAGCTCCAGCCGCGTTGCCGCCACCACATCGGCAGGCGCCCGGTCACCCACGATTGCCAGCACCGGATCGATCGGCATCACCCGACCGATCAGGAAGGTGACGAGCGCAAGCCCGAACAAGGTCACTGGAACGCTGGCGAGGGTCCCGGCCAGCGCCCTGAGTCTCGTTGTCGCCACTAGCTCTTCGTGACGTTCTCGAAGGTGGTGCGGGCCGACATCGGCGCCACGGCAAAACCCGCCACCTCCTTGCGGTAGATGGCCCGCTCGAAGCTTTGGAACATCAGCGCGAAGGGACTGCGCTGGTGATGGTCCCGCTGCATCGAGACGTACATCGCCTCGCGCTTCTCCGCGTCGGATTCCCTGACCGCGTCCTGGGCACGCCTGGTCAGATCCTCATCCACCCAGGCGTTACGCCAGGCGAGCGTCTTCGCCCGCGCATCATCGGAATTGTCGGCGTTGATACAGAAGGTTTCAGCATTGGTATGGGGGTCGAAATAATCGATGCCCCACGCCTGTATCACCAACTGGTGCTGGCGAGCCCGGTACTTGGTCAGCACCGCGCGGGCTTCGGCCGAGATCAGGTTCACCTTGATGCCCACGGCGGCCAGGTTCGCCTGCACCGCCTGGGCGATATCCGGCACGGGCTGGCTGCTGCCGTGGTCCAGCGTGAACTCCAGATTGGAGACGCCGGCCTCGGCCAGAAGCGCCCTTGCCTTGGCCACGTCCATCGTGAACGGCCTATCCGTGATCGAGGCCGGCAGCCCCTGCGGAATGAAGGATTGCTGCACCTGGTGTGTCATCGCCACGATGTTTCGCTGGATGCCGTCGTAGTCGATGGCCCATTTGATCGCCTGACGCACCTGCGGCTTGGACAGGTTGGGATCCTTCTGGTTCATGGCCAGATACATGATGTAGCTGCGTGCCGCGCCGCTTTCCCTCAGATTCGGATCTGCCGCCGCGGATCGCAGCTGGTCCGGCAGCAGGCTGCGCGCGATGTCGATGTCGCCCGCCCGCAGCTGAAGCAGCTGCGACGAGGGATCGGGAATATGCCTGATGAGCACCCGCCTCGGATGCACCCGCATCCGCGCGTTGGGGTTGGCCTCCAGCACGACACTCTCCGAGGCCCTCCAGGAGCGGATCACGAACGGCCCGGACCCTGCGGAAGTGGTCTTGAGCCACTCATTGCCCAGGTCGCCGTCCTTCTGGTTGGCGAGCACGGGGGCCTTCTCCACGACGCTGCCCACATTCGCAGTCAGGCAGTACAGGAAGAAGGTCGGCGCGACTCTATCGGCAATGGTCAGCGACAGGTTGAGCGGATCGATCGCCTTGATCCTCTCCTCCACATTGTCCCTGGTGAAGCCGAACTGGTTGATGATGAAGGCTGGCGACTTGTTGAGCTTCACCGCGCGCTGGAGGGAGAAGGCCGCATCCTCGGCCGTGATCGGCTTGCCGGAGGCGAATTTCCGACCGGCTACCAGCCGGAAGGTGAAGGTCAGCCCGTCGGCCGAAACGCTCCAGCTCTCTGCCAGCTGGCCCTGGATGACATTCGGGTTCTCGAGCCCCGGGATCACCAGCCGCTCATAGGCATTGCCGATCATCTCGGCGCCCGAGAATTCGAAGGACTGGGCGGGGTCGAGGCTGACGATATCGTCGATGGCCATGCCGACCACCACCACATCCCTGGGCGTGGCGGCCTCGCCTTCACCGGCATAGGACAGGAACGGCGTGGCGGTCGCCGTCATCATCAGGGCGCGGCGCGTCAGCATGGCGGGAGTCTCCCAGCTCGTCCGAAGGATCCGGGTTTAATTCGCGGGGTGGCAGCCCTGCTCATCGGCCCGGCACCGAAGAAGAAAGCTTCGCTGTTCGGCCCTCGGGTGGTCAATGGGCGCCAGGCTCATGAACCAGACTTCACCTTTGCCTGCACCATAGGCACCAGGGCGAGGAAGAGCGAGGAGCCTCTCGTAGTGCTTCGCGATGGCAAAAGCGGATGGCGCATCATCCCGGTTTGACGGTGACCGTGCAGGAAATGGAGGAAGCACTGTCAATCCTTGACGATGCCTTCGCCGAGGGCTCGACGATGGTGGCCAGCGCCTGCTCGTGGACGGGAGCAAGGCACCGCCAAGGCGCAGTCGCCGCTCAGTGCGCCAGTTATCGTCGGCCCCGCACCTTTAGGGTCGAACCCGGACGCTGGTGCCTTCAGCTTGAGATATCTGCTTCACGGGTGCCCAGCCGAAAAGCCGCTGGTCCGCTTTCGGCCGGCACCGGACATTACAGCGGCGGGCGCAAAAGTCAGTGCTGGATCGAACCTTGTTGTAGTCCCTCCGCGCTCACTATGCGGCCGGGCGGGACGTATGCTCGCGCGGAAGGCAAGCCCCCTACGGGCGAACTGGTGATCCAGCGATCGCCTCGGCGCATTCCAACAAACCCTGCGGCGCCGGGATCAAGGAAAACCAATGCCCTTCCCGGCCAATGCCCTTTCCCACGAGGATGCCGATTCGACGTGCCGAAACATCTATGCGGCGAGCCCCGACTCACCTCCGCCACGCCGCCGCCGTGCGTGCGGGCGCCGCAAGCGCTTCCCGAGCACCCCGCTCAGCGGAGCAAGCGCGTCCAGAATTGACCTGCCGCGGCGCGGCCGGATCAGCGCTGGGACGACGACAGCGCATCGGCGAGAAGATCGAACACCAGCCGGACGCGGAGGCTGGTGTGGAGCTCGCGATGCGTGGCGAGCCAGATCGGGAAGGTGACCGGCGGTTCCTCCGGTAGCACGCGTCGGACGGCTGGATCGGCATCGCCGACGGCCTCGGTGATCAGGCCGATGCCCAAGCCCTGCCGCACGAAGGCCCAATGGACCAGGTGGTTGTCGGCCTGCACGGGGAAGTTCCGCGCCGTGAGACGCAGGCCGAAGGCGCGCAGCCCCTCGATCAGCAACTCGGTCCGATCGAAGCCCACGAAGTCGGCCTCCGCCAGATCGGCCCAGCGGCGCGGGCGGCCCAGGCTGTGCAGGTATTCCGGCGTGGCGTAGGGCCGCGCCCGGTCCTCCGCGACCTTGCGGACGATCAGGTCGGCGTCGCGCGATTCGAAGTTGCGGACGGCGATGTCGGCCTCGCGCCGCAGCAGGTCGCTCGGGCGGCTGGTGGCGACGATCTCGACCGTGATGCCGGGATGCTCTGCGCGCAGCCTGGCCAGGATCGGCGGCAGCAGATGCGCGGCATAGACCTCGCTCGCGGTGATCCGGATCGGCCCCGCGATGGCCTGCGACCGCCCTGAGGCCACGAGAGCCACCCGGCCGGCAGCCTCGCCCATGGCGCGGACGTGCTCCAGCACCTCGCGGCCAGTGGGCGTCAGGACGAGGCCGCGGCCGACGCGCTCGAACAGCGCGATCCCCAGCGCCCGCTCCAACGCGGCGACCTGGCGGCCGAGGGTCGGCTGCGTCTGTCCCGTGAGCCGCGCGGCGGCGGACAGCGAACCGGTGTCCGCCGTGGCCAGGAAGGCGCGGGCCAGGGTCCAGTCAAAGGATCGCGGCGACAAATCCATTCAAGAGTGTATGGATTATCTGCGCAGATCGGCAATATCTCATCTTTTGCTGCATGGTTAAGAGGCACCACCCCACGACCGGAGCAGACGATGAAGGCCGCCATCCACCGCCGCTACGGCCCGCCCGAGGTGCTGCGGATCGAGGAGGTCCCACCACCGCCTGTCGGCCGGCGGGACATCCGCGTGCGGGTGCATGCCAGCACCGTCACCTCGGGCGATGCCCGCCTGCGCAGCCTTCGCGCCTCGGCGATCTTCCGGCTGCCGATCCGGCTTGCCTTCGGCCTGCGCGGCCCGCGCCAGCCCATTCCCGGCATGGAGTTCGCGGGGGAGGTCGAGGCGGTCGGCGCCGAGGTCACGCGCTTCCGCCCTGGCCAGGCGGTCTTCGGCATCATGCTGCGCGGCGCCAATGCCGAATACCTGACAATCCGCGAGGATGCGGCGGTCCTCCCGATCCCGGCCGGCCTGACCTTCGCCGAGGCCGCCGCAGTACCCTTCGGCGCGCTTGCCGCGCTCGCCTTCCTGCGCGATGTGGCGCGGCTGGCGACAGGGGAGCGCGTGCTGGTGGTCGGCGCGGCAGGCGGCGTCGGGGTCTTCGCGGTGCAGATCGCGAAGCATCTCGGCGCGCATGTGACCGGGCTGTGCAGCGCGGCGAATGCCGAGCTGGTGCGGAGCCTCGGGGCTGATGCGGTGATCGACCGGAGCGCGGGGCCACGTGGCGCAGCGGCGCAGACCTATGACGTCATCCTCGACACGATCGGCGCGACACGCTTCGCGGAGTGGCGGCCGTTCCTGGCGCCGCGCGGGCGCCACGTGTTCCTTTCCTTCGGCGTGCGGGAGATGATGCAGATGGCCATGACGACGCTGCGGCGGGGGCCGCGGGTGCTGTGCGGCTTCTCGGGCAACGACCCCAAAGACTTCGCGCGCGTCGCCGCGATGCTGGAAGCAGGCGTGATCCGACCTGTGATCGGGCGCCGCTATAGGCTCGACGACATCGTGGAGGCGCATCGCGAGGTGGACGGCGGCGGCAAGCGTGGGAGCATGGTGGTCCAGCTCATAGATCCACCGTGACGATCCGGGCCGTTGCTCGCGTACGGCGGAGGTGGGGCGTCGTCCGTGCTTGGCCGCGGCGCCGCCCTGGCTTCCGAGGCGAAACTACGCCGCCGCGACGGGCGGCCAAGCACAGCCAGGATTGCGTCGCGGATGGCGTCTGGTGCCTCGGTGGGCATCCCATGACCACTGTCCATCCAGATCTGCTGCGCGCCTGGGTATGGCAGTGCCAGGTCGGTGCGCTTGGCATTCAGCCAGCGCTTGGGATTCGATGAGGCGTCCTGCATCGACTTCCATGCGCTAAGAACGATGACCCTGACGCCGGGCGGCGGTGCCATGGCTTGGACCTGCCGGCCCGTTCCCGGCGCCAGAGCTAGAGTCGTTCCCGTTCACCTTGGCTCAAGGCAACGCCTCTAGCCCCTTGTTCTTGCGAGCATCTTGACCGACCAGATGATACCGCCTGATCGGGAGCTACGCTTGCTCCTCTGTCGCCGCGCCCTGCACGTGCGGCGCACGATCCGACCGCATCCATCAGGATTGGCCTTCGAGCGCGCCATCGCCATCGAGCCGGCGCGGGTGAGTGGAGTCGACAAGGATGAGCGTCGCGACCTCGTCCAATGCGCCGCGGCGAACATCTGCAATTTGAGGCCGCCTGAGGAATGACCGACGAGGACGTTGGACGGGCCGAAACCCTCCGCGACCTGAGCAGTGAGAAGTCCGGCAATGATCGTCGAACCATCGCGCGGCGCGACGGCCGGCGCAGACCGGCCGTACCCGGGCGGCTGCAGGCGAAGTCTGGCAGCAAGCCTGCCAGCCGCCCGTCCACCCTGCCAGCGTGGCGCCGAGCCCGTTCGCGAGCACGGATGTCGGTCGCGTGCCCCGCGCGGCGATGAACTCGACGTCGCGCGGGCTAATCTCGGCGGCCGGGCGCGTGGTGCAGGCCGAGACCACCAAGTGGCGCCCAACGGGGCGGATGCATGGTCGGACGCGGCCTGCTGCGTCCGCTGGTCGAGGCGATGGCCTCGGCTCCGGCGCACGGTGCGCACGCTGGCACCGCGACGGCGGCTGTTCGCCGCGCCCGTATGGCATCGTCAGGGCACCACATACGACGCGCTGATGAGCTAGGCCGACAGTGGCCGGCCCGACGGCTGACCACACCGGCATGCCGGATTGCAGCGGTTATCGGGCGTGCAGCGGCAGTCCGCGCCGCAGGTGCAGGCAGGACCGCAGCCGCAGGCCGTCGTGGCGGCGCTCTGGCAGGCGCAGCCGGGGCCACAGTTGCAGTTCGGGCCGCAGGTGCAGTTGGCGTTCATTGGATTCTCTCCGTGGTTGGTAGGCAGCCGGAACCTACCCGGCGGAGGCACGGGCGACTTGAACGGAACGGCTACTCCAGATGGAGCGAGGACGGCATGAGGCCGAAGGTGCGGCGGAACGTCCGGCTGAGATGAGCCGAGTCCGAGAAACCCGCGGCATGGGCTGCCTCGGTCAGCGAATGGCCTTCGGCGAAGGCCGCTACCGCGCGGCCGAGGCGCAACCAGAGCAGGTAGCTGCGGTACTGCAGTCCCGTCTCCTCGACGAACAGATGCCGAAACCTGTCGGGAGAGAGCTTGGCCAGATGGGCAGCCTCGGCGAGCTTCGGCGGATCGTCGAGGCGCAGGCCGAGCATCCCGATCACGCGCGCCACGCGGGCGTCCGGCCGGTCGCGCGGCGAGCCGGGGCCACTAAGCTGGGCGATCACAGCCCGCGCACCCGCCTCCATCTCGGCGCCGTCGCGGCCCTTGATCGCCTCCAGCAAAGCACCGGGCGTGCGGCCGAGCAGTTCCGGATCGATGGAGACAATCGCCGCCTCGCCGCAGAGCCGACCGAGGCCGCGCCCCTGCGGTGATTCCGGCTCGACGAAGATGAGCGCGACCGTCGCATCGACGGAGAAGACATGCTGCTTGTCGGCGGCCACCACCGCCGCGACGGTCTCGGCGCCGAACGCCGCCTCGGGACCGCGGAGCCGGAACCCACCGTCGAGGCCGAGTGTGATCTGGATCGCGTGGTGCGCGTGGACATCGGTGGTCATGGCGGCACGGCCGGTCCAGAGACTGCCACCCTGCCAGACCACGATCTGCCCGGCGGCCGTCTGCCCCATCCCGCTCCAGATCCATTCTGCGCGACAGCATAACTATCTCATACCAGCCGCACTATGGAATGACCTGTTGAGTCTAATTGAAATCAGTCAATGATCGGATGCGGCTGGTCTCGGCGATGAGGTTGTTCCGGGCGGTGCAGCAGGCATCGACGATGGCGCGGGTGCCGCTGAATAGCCGACTGGAGAGGTGGCGGTCCCGCAGATACTGCCAGACCTTCTCGATGGCGTTCAGCTCGGGTGATTGGGGCGGCAGGTGGACGAGGGTGATGCTCGGGGGCACGCGGAACCGCCGACCGCAGGCCAGCGCATCGGAGACGAAGTCCAGCGGCGTCCGGCGACGTCCAGCGACCAGTGCTGGTTCAGGGCGGGGACATCCAAGGCGGTAGGGTCACGCGCCTGAGCCTGGCGGCAAACCTTGGCTCGAGCTGATCGGCGAGCTTACGGCGATGCTTCGTGCGGCGGGTATGGTGGTGGCCGGCTCGGCTGGTGTGATGAGCGCGCTGGGACCCGAACGCGAAAAGGGGCCCGAGGGCTACTGCCGTCGGGCCTGATCTGTTCGTTGGTTCGGTCAAGCTGGATGCGGGGACAGGATTTGAACCTGTGACCTTCAGGTTATGAGCCTGACGAGCTACCGGGCTGCTCCAC
>NZ_JBDOQQ010000031.1:0-32358 GCF_039839775.1 Roseomonas sp. CAU 1739 | reverse complement strand
ATCCGCTCCCACGCCGCGTCATCCAGGATCAACCGATCCAGCACGCCCATCCGCCGCCTCCAAAAGGCAGCTTTGAATCATGCTTCCATCAGCCAGGGAATCCCTAGAGTCCACATGACCTAGGCCTGCTGGAGACCATGCAATCGACCTGAAGGTTCAGCGTGGCGGCGCCGGGTCGAAGCCGTTCGGCATCACCCCGTAAGGTCGGATGCCGTCATGGCGAAGCGGCACCGCGGCACACCGGCCGGCGCAGCGGGCACACGCATGAAGCGTTGGCCGGACTGGATCACGGCGGGAGGCCCAGCCTCGACAGCCCGTCGGCGATGACCATGCCGTGGGAGGGAATGCCCCTCGGCAACGCCGCGACGACCAGCGTGAGCGTGATCGCGGGGCAGGACTCCCGCAGTTCTTGCAAGGCGCGCCGTGCCGCCATGTGCTCGCCCAGCATCAGGTAGCATGGCGCCAGGATCCGATTGAGCCACATCGCGCGAGGGTTGAGCGCCAGCGCCTTGCGCATCGACATCGCGGCTTCGGGATAGTGCCCCTGCTTGAAATGGGCGTAGCCGATACCGGCCAAGCAATTGGCGAGCGGCAATCCCCGCGGCTTCAGGCGGATCGCGCGGGCGAAATCGCCGAGAGAGGCCGCGGGCGCATCGGTGAAGCAGTCGAGCCACCCCAGGCGTTCCCATCCCCAGGATGAGCGCGGATCGATCGCCAAGGCGCGCGCCATCAGCGCATGGGCCTGTTCGCCATCGCTATACGCCAGGGCCACGCCGCTCGCGGCGACGAAGGCGGTGCTGCTGCCCGGATCGAGCATGATGGCCCGGCTCGCCAGCGTCCGTGCGAGGGACAACTCCCCGGCGCGGTCCGTGGCGCGGAAATAGGAAACCCGCTGCGCATGAGACCACGCCGCCAGTGCTGGCGCAGTGGCGTCCGCCGGGTCCATCTCCATGGCCTCACGGAGCCATCGCAGCGCCTGTTCCGCACTGTCAGGGTCGGCGGCCAGGACGAGTGGCATCGCGCGCAGGATGAGGTCGCGCGCCTCCAGGTCCCCAGGGTCCTTCCGCTGTGCGAGCGCTATCTCGGCACCCTCGATGTGCGGGCCGATCGCCTCCAGCGCCGCACCGACCGCGCGATCCTGGAGATCGAAGGGATCGCCACCCTCACCGTCGAAGGCATCGCCCCAGAGATGGGTCCCGTCGCTACGGTCCAGCAGGCGGAGCAAGACGCGCAGGCGGTCCCCCGCACGCACGACAAGGCCGCCGAGGCCGTATCGCGCCCCGCCGCATTCGCGGCCCCGTCCCGGCTGCGCCAGGGAAACGGCGAGTCCGGGAACTCGGCTCAGCTGGGCCGCGAGTTGCGCGGAAATGGCCTCCGCAACGGCGCGTGCCTCCAGCCGGGCGCCGTCCACGACGCTGAGCGGCATGACCACCAGGGTCGCAGCCTTGCGCGCGACCGCGAAGCCGCCGGGACCCGCCGACCGGGTCGGCACGGCGGCCCGTCCGCGCTCAAGCGTTGCCGAGGGCGGCTCGCCGAAGCGTCGACGGTACTCAGATGCAAACCGGCCGAGGTGGGCGAAGCCACACGCGGTCGCTACGTCAGTAATGGTCACGCCCTCGGCCGGATGAATCAGCGCTTCCCGGACCGCCGCCAGGCGAAGCTGCCTCAGATAGGCCAGTGGGGGGATGCCGAGGAACGCAAGGAAGTGCTTCTGCAGCGTCCGCTCCGGCACGCCCGCAGCGCGCGCAAGTTCGGCTGCAGTGATGGCGTGCGCCATGTTGACGCGCATATGGGTGACCGCTCGCGCGACGTCGCGCGGAACCGCGCCGACGCCCCGTTGCAACGTGGCCACGGAACCTTCGTGCAGGGGGTCGATGTGGGTGCCTGACGCCATCGCATCCGCCTCCCCTCCGGCGCGGCGTGCAGCACAGTCATCAGCCCGACCCGTTCCGGGGGCGCCGCCGCGCTGGCGGACCATATCTCCGCCCGAGCGCGGGGTGGCGAAAATCTCGGCGGATTCCGGATACTGCCGGCGGGAAGCGGATGTCTCGGCGCGCGCCGGCCCCGCATTGTCGACCGCACGCCGGCGATGGGCGCCCGGCGGTACCGGGACGGAGGCCTGCATGGTCATGATGCGCCGAAGCCTTTTGGCTGCTGCCGCGGCCGGCGGCAGCGTGACGCGCGCCCTGCAGGCAGTGCCCCGGGGCGAAGCCGTCGATGTAGCCCTCGTCCTCTCGATCGACGCCTCGGGCAGCCTGAGCGACGAGCGAATGAGGATGCAGCGCCTCGGCCACGCGCGCGCCGTCACCAGCTCTGCCTTTCTTGCCGCCGTGCGCGACGGCGCGTGCGGGCGCGTCGCGCTCGCCGCGGTCGAGTGGTCGAGCCGTGACCGCCAGGAACTGCTCGCGCCTTGGGATGTCATCGAGGACGAGGTCAGCGCCTGGCGGTTCGCCGGCCAGTTGCTGCGCGCACCATCACCGATTCCGGGCTATACATCGATCAGCGGTGCGATCGATTTCGCGGCACGACTGCTCGCGCGGGCACCATGGCCCGCGGCGCGGCAGGTGGTCGATGTCTCCGGCAACGGGCGGAACAATGACGGCCGACCTGTCGCCGCGGCGCGAGACGATGCAGCCGCGGCCGGCATCACCGTGAACGGCCTGCCGATCCTCGATGCGGAGCGGGATCTGGACACCTACTACGCGGAGGAGGTGGTCGGCGGCCCGGACGCGTTCCTTATCGTCGCCCGTGACGTCGGGAGTTTCGCCGAGGCCATCCGGCGCAAGCTCACCACTGAGATCGCCGCAGCGCCAGCCAGTGGCCGGCGACGCGGGGAAGCCTAGGGGCTACCGCAGCGCCGGCGGCGCCGGGTCGAAGCCATTCGGCGTCACCCCGCGCGGACGGATGAAATCGTAGGGCCCGCGCGGCAGGAAGCGGCCGGTGCCCGGCTCCGCCTGCACCTTGCCGTCACGCATCACCACCTCGCCACGGCGGATCGTCGTTACCGGCCAGCCGGTGACCTCCAGCCCTTCATAGGGCGTGTAGTCGATCGCGTGCTGCATCAGCGCGTTGGTGATCGTGACCTTCTTCTTCGGATCCCACAGCGCGAGGTCGGCATCCGCCCCCACCGCGATCATGCCCTTGCGCGGCGCGAGGCCCATCAGCCGCGCCGGGTTGGTGCTGGTCAGCCGGACGAAGTCATCAAGGCTGATGCGGCCCTTCGACACGCCCTCGCTGAACATGATCGGCAGCCGCGCGGCGAAGCCGGGAATGCCGTTCGGGATGTCGCGGAACACCGCGTCCGCGCCGTTCTGCCGCTTGCCCTTGTCGCCCTCGAACGAAAACGCGCAATGGTCGGACGACACCACATCGAGCGTGCCGCGGCGGATCATCTCCCAGATGCGGCCCTGTTCCTCGGTCGTGCGCGGGGATGGGCTGCACATGAATTTCGCGCCCTCGAAGCCCGGGCGGTCCATGTCGGCGGCGGTCAGCGCGATGTATTGTGGGCAGGTCTCGCCCCAGACCTTCACGCCGCGATACTGGGCGCGGGCGATCTCCTCCGCGGCTTCGGCGCAGGAGACGTGGAAGACCTGGATCGGCTGGTCCACCAGCTCGGCGAGCGCGATGGCGCGGTGCGTGGCCTCGCGCTCGACCACCGGCGGGCGCGACCAGGCGTGGTATTTCGGCGCGGTCATGCCGTGCTTCAGCAATTCATGCGTGCGCCAGTTGATGGCGTCGTAGTTCTCGCAATGCACTGTCACCAGGCAGCCGAGCTCGCGCGCCTTGGTCAGCACGCGCAGATACTGCCCATCCGACAGGTGCAGCGGCTCATAGGTCAGGAACACTTTCAGGCTGCGCACGCCTTCAGCGACGACGCGCGGCACCTCGATATCCATCACCGCATCGGTGGGGTCGGAGATGATCTGGTGGAAGGAATGATCCAGCATCCCCTTCGCCGCCCGCGTCCGGTAATCCACGTAGCGGTCCCAGACACCGAAGCCCTTCCACTGCGGGATGAAGCAGACGACGGAGGTGGTGCCACCCGCAAAGGCCGATGCGCTGGCGGTGGCGAAGGATTCCTCATTCACCGTCACCGGCGGTTCGGCCGCACCCGTGCTGGCATAGCCCCCGCGCGACGGTTCCTCGATATGGCAGTGGGAATCGACGCCGCCGGGCAGGACCAGCAGGCCATCGGCCTCGATGATGCGCGTGGCGTCGGTGATGCGTTCGGCCAGGGCTGCAACGCGGCCATCCTTCACGCCGACATCGCAGCGCACCGTTCCGAAGCCGGTCGCCACCTGGCCGCCACGCACCGCGAGATCGTATTCCGCCATCGCACGCACTCCATTCGCTGCGGGTGGCAGAGTGCGGCGGGCGGATGCGGTGGGGAAGGCGGAAATTCGCCGCCCGCTACCGCCTGCCGATCGTCACCATCATCCCGCCCTTCGGCCGCAGCGCCAGCCGGCAGTTCGGCCGCGGCGCGAAGCCCGGCGCCAGCGAAAAGCGGAACCGCCGGAACAGCACCGCGGCGAAGACCGTGACCTCCGCCATGCCGAAGGCCGCCCCGGCGCAGATGCGCGGCCCGACGCCGAAGGGCATGTAGGCGAAGCGCGGCCGTTGGCGCGCGGCATCCCCCAGGAAGCGTTCGGGCCGGAAGGCGTTTGGTGCCTCCCACAGCGTTTCATGCCGGTGCAGCAGCCAGGGCACGGCGAGCACCAGGTCGCCCTCGCGGATATCCCAGCGGCGGATGCGGTCGGGTTGCGTGGCCTGGCGCGCGAAGACCGCGACCGGCGGATACAGCCGCATCGATTCCTGGATCACCGCGCGGGTGAAGGGCAGCGCCATCAGCGCCGACAGGTCCGACACGTCCTCCGGCAATTCGGCGGCCATGCGATCCGCCGTCGCCGGATGCAGCGCGGCGAGCATCGTCGTCCAGGTTAGCGTGATCGCCGCCCCCTCGGCGCCGGCGAGGAGGAACATCACCACCTCGTCCAGCAGATGCTCGCCGGTCAGTGCGGGCGAAGCGCGCAGGGCCTTCAGCAAGGGCGTGCCGCCATCCGGACCGACGCGGTCCATCAGCCGCGCGACGCGGGTACGGATGTCGGCCGCAAGGCGCAGCGCGCGCCGCTTCGTCCACCAGCCAAGCAGGTCCGGCAGGCCCATTAGGGCCAGCAGGTCCACCACCTCGGCCTCCTCCTGATAGGCGGTGAAGGTCTCGGCGATGAGGCGCGCTTCCTCGGGTGTCGCGGCATCACCGAACACCGCGAGCAGCAGGACATGGCTGATCGCGGCGGCATAGGCGGCGGCGGCATCGACTGGGCCGGTGGCGCCGGCGAAAGCTTCGGCGCAGGTTTCCGCCGCCTGGACGAAGGCCCGATGGAACTGCGCGATGCCCGAGGGATGGATCGGCGGCGAGATCGCGTCCCGCCGTTCAGACCATTCCTCGCCGGAGGCGATGAAGCAGGACCCGCCGATCACGGGCTTCAGCGCGTCCTCCAGGAAGCGCGCCTTGCGCTGGTAGGTCTCGTGCTTGGTGACGAAGACCTCCCGCACCACCTGCGGCGCATTGGCGACCAGGATCAGCCGGCCTGGCAGCCGTGTGGTGAAGACCTGGCGGCGATAGGCGTCGGCGGGGAAGATCGAGAGCACATCACGCCGCGCGCGCAGCAGCCCGCCCAGCGCGGAGGGCGCGCCGGCCGCGCGCGGCGGCATCGGGGGGATGAAGTCGGCGATGGCCTCCATGGCGGCAGGATAGGCCGCCGCCGCCGCAGCGTCACCGCCGGTCGGCCGAGTCCATGGCGTAGCCGCGGCCGTAGCGGCGTTCGAGGCGGCGCTGCACCACATCCCACAGCGTCGTCATCAGCAGGTAGTAGAGGGCGGCGACGGTGAACAATTCCAGCACCAGGAAGCGTTCCTGGATCAGTAGCTGGGTCCGGCGCAGCAATTCATCGACGCTGATCGCCGAAGCGATGGAGGTGGTCTTCAACAGCCCGTTCACGGAATTGCCGAGCGGCGGGATGATGACGCGCAGCGCCTGCGGCCAGGTGACCAGGCGGAACACCTGGATGCGATGCAGGCCGAGGGCTCGCGCCGCCTCCTGCTGTCCCTTGGCGACCGACATGATGCCGGCGCGCACGATCTCGGACAGGTAGGCGCCCTCATTCAGCGAAATGCCGATCAGGGCCGCTTCCCAAACGTCGAAGCGCAGGCCGATCAGCGGCAGACCGGTGTAGATGATCAGCAACTGCACCAGCAGCGGCGTGCCGCGGAACAGCCAGCAGTAGAAGGCGGCGATGCCCGACAGCCAGCGATTGCCCGACAGCCGCATCAGGGCGAGCCCGATGCCGATGAACAGCCCGAACACCAGCGACCCCGCGGTCAGCGCGACCGACAGCATCGCGCCTTCCAGCAGGTAGGTGTTCAGCAGGGAGTCAAAGAAGCCGTCCCAGCGCCAGACCTGCATGGCCTCAGGTCGGCCCGACCACCTCGAACGGCCCGTCATAGGCGGTGACGCCGTAACGATCGAGCAGCGCCTGGAACGACCCGTCCGCCCGCATCGCGGTCAGTGCGGCAGCGACCGCCTCGGCCAGCGGCTTGGAGCGGAAGCCGAAATTGATCGGCGTGCCGTACAGCCCGGCGATGGCGCGGGTGAACTCGCCGCGGTCCTGGTATTCCTTGGCGGTGCTGTCGATCGAGATCGCCGCGTCGAGCTGCCCGGCGCGCAGCGCCTGGAAGGACACCGCGAAATTATCGAAGGCGCGGATCACCAGCGGCGCGAGGCCCTTGGCACGCAGGTCGTTCGACATGTCGGTGGTGCGGCGGAACTCGAAGCCGCCCTGTTCCACGCCGACACGCAGGCCGGCGAGGTCATCCACCTTGGTGATGTTGCGCGGGTTGCCGCGCGGGACGGAGACGCTGATCGCCTGCTGTTCATAGCGCACCAGCCACATCAGGCGCTGGCGTTCCTCGGTATAGAACATCCCCGTGTTGATCATGTCCCACCGCCGGGCGGCGAGGCCGGGGATCATGGCGGCGAATTCCACCCGCACATGCTCGACCTGCAGGCAGAGCCGGCGGGCGATCTCCGCACCCAGATCGACGCGCATGCCGCGCAGCACGCCCGCGCTGTCCACGAACTGCATCGGCGGCAGCGTCGGATTGGTCGACAGCGTCAGCGTGCCGGCCTTGACCAGTTCCGTGTTCGGCACGGTCTGGGTGCAGGCCGGCGCCTGGGCAAGGGCCGGGGTCGCCAGCAGCGAGGCGCCGGTGGCGAGGAAAGTGCGGCGTTCCATGATGCGAAGTCTCCCTATTCCGCCGCCTGGGCGGCGATGCTCATCAGGCCAATGCCCTGCAAGACCTGCGCCAGGGCCGGCACGTCGCGCGCGGGCAGCGGCAGGCGCGGCGGGCGCGGCGGGCCCATATCCATGCCCATCAGCCGGAACGCCGCCTTGGTGCCCGAGACGTAGCGCGGCCCGCCCACCCAGGGCAGCAGCGGGGCGAGCCGGCGATACAGCGGCAGCGCCTTGTCGCGGTTCGCCTCGAATGCGGCGGCGTCGAACATCTCAGATGACAGGCGCGGGGCGACGTTGCTGCACACCGCGACCCAGCCGATCGCACCCAGCCAGGCGCTCTCGTAGCCGAGCACGCCGGCGAAGACCTCCATCCGGTCGCCGCACAGCGCGATGATGTCGCGCACCCGCGTCGCCTCCAGCGTGCTTTCCTTGACGTAGCGGCAATTCGGGATGCGGCTGATCTCGGCGAGCATCGCCGGCGTCATGTCCACGTTGGACGTGGCCGGGTTGTTGTAGACCATGATCGGGATGCCGATCGCCTTCGCCACCGTGTCGTAGTGGTGGATCAGTTCCTCCAGCGTCGGCACCGAATAGAAGGGCGGGATGATCATCACGCCGTCCGCACCCAGCGCCTCGGCCTCCTTCGACAGCGCCACCACGTCGCGGGTGTCCTCCATGCCGGTGCCCATGATGACCGGCACGCGGCCGGCCGCCGCGCGGACCACCGTCTCGGTGATGGCGGTGCGTTCCTCGCGGGAAACCGACAGGAACTCGCCGGTCGAACCGAGCGGGATCAGGCCGCGCACGCCCTCGGTGATCTGGTATTCCACCAGGCGTTCCAGCGCCTTCAGATCGACCGCGCCACCATCTGCGGTGAAGGGCGTGACCAGCACCGTATAGGTGCCGCGGAAGGGTTCACGGGACATCGGCAGGCTCCGGGGATGGACGCGGCAGGGCCGCATGCGATGATCGGAGACCGTTTATTCCCTCACGGCAAGGTCATGCGACTCTCCTCCCCGATCATCACGCCGACCGCCGGACCCATCCGCTTCACCTTCGACAACCGCGAGATCGAGGCCCTGCCCGGTGAATCCATCGCCGCCGCGCTGTCGGCCGCGGGCATTCTCGCCTTCCGGAAGGCGCCCTCGGGCGCGCCACGCGGCCTGTGGTGCGGCATGGGCGCCTGCTGGGATTGCGTCGTCACGGTGGACGGCAAGTCGGGCCAGCGCGCCTGCATGGTGAAGGCGAAGGCCGGCATGCAGGTATCGGGGGCCCTGCCCGCCGAACCGGCACCGCTGGCCGACAGACCCGTCGAGATCACCGAGCGCGCCTGCGACATCCTGGTGGTCGGCGCCGGACCCGCCGGCCTGACTGCCGCCATCGCCGCGGCGCGGGCCGGCGCCGATGTGGTGGTGCTCGATGAGCGTGCAGAGCCGGGTGGGCAGTATCTGAAGCCACTTGCACCAAGCCATGCGCATGCCGCGCCCGATGCGCAGTTCCGCAAGGGTGCCGCGCTGTTCGATGAGGCCCGCGCGGCGGGCATCGCCATCCACCAGGGTGCCACCGTCTGGGGCGGCTTCGCGGCGGATGAGGTCGCCGCCCTGGTCGATGGCGCGGCCGTTACCTTCCGGCCGAAGCGACTGGTGCTCGCGCCCGGCGCGCATGAACGCCCGGTGCCGGTGCCGGGCTGGACGCTGCCCGGGGTGATGACGACGGGCGCCCTGCAGACGCTGGCCCGCGCGCAGCGCGTCAGCCCGGCGGATCGCGTGGTGATCGCCGGCAGCGGCCCGCTCAACCTGCAACTTGCCTGCGAATTGCTGGCCGGCGGCGTGCGGGTCGCGGCCGTGGTGGAAGCCGCGCCGAAGCCTGGCCTGTCCGTGTGGCGGGAGATGCTGACGCTGGCGCGGACCGCGCCCGACCTCGCCTGGGACGGATTCCGCTACCTCGCCGCGCTGAAGCGCGCCGGGGTGCCGGTGCTCTGGGGCAGCACCATCCTGGCCTGCGAGGGCACCGACCGCTTCACCGCGCTGCGCATCGCCACGCCGGACGGGGAACGCCGCATCGAAGCCGGCGTCGCCGCGCTGAACATGGGATTCCAGCCGGAGACCGGCCTCGCCCGTGCGTTGGGCTGCGCACAGCGCTTCGTCACGGATGGGCCGGGTGCCGAGATCGGCCGGCTGGAGACGGTGGCGGATACGCAAGGCCGCACATCCGTCGCCGGCATCTTCGCCATCGGCGATGGCGCGGCGATCGGCGGGTCTCGTGTGGCCCTGGCGCGCGGGCGGCTCGCCGGCCTCGCCGCCGCGCGGGAGATCGGGCTCGCCGCACCCGAGGATGCCGCCGCGACGCAGACGCTGGACCGCGCCCTCACCTTCCAGCGCGCCTTGTGGCGCGTCTTCGCCGCCCCCGCCTTCGATCCCGCCGCCATCGCCGATGCGACGATCATCTGCCGCTGCGAGGACGTGACCGCCGCCGCGCTGCGCGGCGTCATGGCCGGCGGCGCGCGCACGCTCGCCGCCCTGAAGAAGGAGACCCGCGCCGGCATGGGTCGCTGCCAGGGGCGGATGTGCGGCGCGACCGTTGCGCGGCTGGCCGGCGCCCCGGCCGAGGAAGCCGCCTTCGCCGCCCCCCGCGCGCCGATCCGGCCGATCCCCGCCGCCGCCCTGATGCGCGAGTTGCCGGAGGGCTTCGACACGCCGGTGATTCACGCGCCCACGCCAAGCCGTTGGCGGGGCCCCGCCATGCCGCTCGCGGCCGAGAACCGCGCCTGCGACGTGCTGGTGATCGGCGGTGGCGTGCTCGGCCTGTCTACCGCGCTGTATCTGGCGCGGGAGGGTGCGGATGTGCTGGTGGCCGACCGCTCGGAACCCGGCCTGGCCGCCAGCACCGCCAATGCCGGCAGCCTGCATGTCCAGCTGCTGTCCTACGATTTCGGCGACAAGGCGGAGGCGCTCGGCACTGCCGGTCCGGCGGTCGCCACCCTGCCGCTCGGGCCGCGATCCATCGACCTTTGGAAGGACATCGCGCGCGACGCCGGCGAAACCTGCGGCATCCGCACCGAAGGCGGCCTCATGCTGGCCGAGACGGCGGACGAACTCGAATGGCTCCACGGCAAATCCGCGGTCGAGCGCCGCAATGGCATCGACACCCGGGTCGTCGGCGCCAATGAGCTGCGCGACCTCGCCCCCTATCTCGCGCCGCGCTTTCTCGGCGCCGCCTTCTGCCCGCTGGAAGGGCAGATCGACCCGCTGCGCGGCACCGCCGCCCTGCTGGCGCTGGCGAAGCGTGCCGGGGCGCGGGTTGCGGGTGGCATCGAGATCACCGGCATCGCCCGGGATGCGTCTGGCTTCGCGGTCGCGACCGAAGCCGGGACCATCCGGGCCGGGCGCGTGGTCATCGCGGCGGGCCCGTGGTCGGGGCGGATCGCGGCGCTGGCCGGCATCACCCTGCCGGTCGGCGGGCTGGTCCAGCAGGTCATCGCCACCGAGGCGACCGGCCCGATCATCCCGCACCTAGTCGCCCATGCCGGGCGGCATCTGTCGCTCAAGCAGGGGCCGCACGGGCATCTGCTGATCGGTGGCGCCTGGCCGGGCGAGCACGACCCGGCCACCGGCGCCACGCGCAACCGGCGCGACAGCATCGAGGGCAACCTGTGGGTCGCCGGGCATGTGGTGCCGGCGGTCGCCGGCCTGTCGGTGCTGCGCGCCTGGACCGGGATGAACGTGCATATCGACCGCGCGCCGATCCTGGGCGAGGCGCCGGGTTGCCCGGGCCTGTTCGCCGCGGTCACGTCCTCGGGCTACACGCTCGGACCCGTGGCGGGGCGGATGACCGCCGATGCGGTGCTGGGGCGGGAGCCGGTGGCGCGAGACTTCTCGATTGCGCGCTTCGGTTGAAAAGCTTCGTGAGAAGCCCGGCATGGCGCGATGAAATGGTGTAGCCTCGGGCCGACAGCCCGGAGGACCGCAGAATGCGCCCGTTCCTTCCACCCCTGCTGCTTGCCGCGGCCTTGCTCGGGCCGACCGTTCATGCACAGCCCGCGCAGGACCCGGTGGCCGACAGCATCGTGCGCAACCTGACGCGGGGCATCCGGGTCCCGGGCCAATCCGGCGATGCCGTCACGGCGCCGCGCACGCCCACCGACGGGCCGGTGCAGGCGCGGACCACCGCCCCGCCCGACCAGCCGGCCGTCTCGCTGATGGTGGTCTTCGCCACCGGCTCCGCAGCGCTGACGCCGCAGGCGGAGGCGCTGGTCGCCTCCCTCGCCCGCGCCCTAGCCTCCCCCGACCTCGCCCGGTCACGCTTCCGCATCGAAGGCCATACCGACACGGTGGGCGATGCCGCGATGAACCAGGCGTTGTCGGAACGCCGGGCGGCGACCGTGCGGGATATGCTGGTGGCGCGCTATGGCCTGGATGCCGGTCGGCTGGAAGCAATCGGCCTGGGTGAGACGCGGCTGCTGGTGGTCACGCCGGATGGCCGGGCCGAGTCGCGCAACCGCCGCGTGCAGGTCATTAACCTTGGGGAATAGGGCCTGATCGGCAGATTCGTTGCGAAAACGGCGCAGCAGCGGGATAATCACTCCGATTTCATCAATCAAGTTTTCATGACTTTGAGATTCGGGCTATCTTTGTGGATATCCCGGATCGAGTTCCCCACCAGTGACCGTGACGGCCCAACTGCCTTTTCGCGAGGCCCTGATCCTGGGCACGGCCTTGGCCGTGGCCATGCCCTGCGTTGCCCTGGCGCAGGTGCCGGCCAATATCCCCCGCCCGCCGCCGCCGCCGGTTGACCTGCAGGACCGCATCCTGCCGCCTGCCGCGCCGAACCTGTCCCCGCGCACCCAGCCGCCGCCGCCCGAAGCGCGGCGCGGCCCCGGCGAGGGCCAACAGGTCGCGATCAGCACCGTCAGCCTGCAAGGCAACACGGCGATGGAGACCGCCGACCTGCGTCGCTACCTGACCCCGATCGAGGGCCAGACGATCGCGCTGTCGCGCATCGAGGAGGTCAGGCTCGCCCTGCTCGGGGCCTATCGCCGCGCTGGCTATCCCTTTGTGTCGATCGCCGCCGCCCTTGTGCCCGGCACCGATGGCCGGGCCGAGCTGCGCTTTTCCTTCACCGAGGGCTATGTGGCCGAGGTACGCCTCGACGGCGATATCGGCCCGGCGGGGACGCAGGTGCTGCGCTTCCTCGAACGGGTGAAGGAGGAACGGCCGATCTCGACTGCCACGGTCGAGCGCGCTCTGTTGCTTGCGTCCGACGTGCCGGGCGTGCGGGTGCGCGGCGTACTGCAGCCGATCCAGGGCGAAGCCGGCGCGCTGCGCCTGGTCGCGCAGGTCAGCCGCTCGGCGCTCAGCGGCTATTTCAACGTCGACAACCGCGCCTACAACCTGACCGGCCCGTGGGAGGCGCTGTTCGTCGGCGGGCTGAACTCGATGACCGAGTTCGGCGAGCGGACCGAATTGACGCTGTTCGGTTCCGAACAGGGCACGCAATGGTTCACCCAGGCCAGCGTCGAGAGCTTCATCGGCGGCTCGGGACTGCGCGTGCGCGTCTATGCCGGCATGGGCAATACCCTGCCCTCGGGCCAGCTCGCCCAGATCGGGTACAATGGCGAGACGTCGCTGGCGGGCGTGGTCGCGACCTATCCGGTCATCCGGTCCCGCCCGGCCAATCTGTGGGCCGTCGCACAGATCGATATGTTCGACAGCACCACCTACACGGGCGTCGGCACCTCCTCCGGCCGGTCCCTCGCGGGGCGCGACCATATCCGCACGGCGCGTGGCGGCTTCGACGGCCAGGCACTCGACAGCTTCATCCCTTTCCTCCCGCCCGCGACCAACCAGGGTGGCTTCCGCGCGCATCAGGGCATCATCGACTGGGATGCAACGACGAATGGGGATCCGCGTGCCACGCGCATCGGGTCCGAATTCGACTTCACCAAATACACCGGCGAATACCAGCGCATCCAGCCGATCTTCTCGCCGTTCGAAGGCGCGATGATCAACATCCAGGGCTATGTGAACGGACAGTATTCCGCCAACATCCTGCCCAATGCCGAAAAATACTACCTCGGCGGCAATCGTCTCGGCCGCGGCTTCTATTCGGGTCAGGTGACGGGCGACTACGGCTATGGCTATGCGCTCGAGCTGCAACTCGACCTCGCCTATGAGATCCCGGCCGAGCCGGCGCTCGGCAACAACCGCGGCACGTCGCAGTTCTACGTCTTCCGCGACATGGGCTGGGCCTACCAGAATCTCGACACCGATGCGGACCGGCGGCTGTCCTCCTGGGGCGGCGGGGTGCGCACCGTGGTCGCCGATACGGTGCAGGTGGATGTCGAGGTCGCCCGGCGCCTGACGACGCAGCCGGATGGCCAGTTCTCCGAACCGCTGCGGGCGACGCAGCTGTATTTCCGCACGCTAATAAGGTTCTGAGCCATGCCGCGTCGCGCACCCCCCCGCATGGCCCGTCCCGCCCGTCGCCGCGCCACCGCACCGGTCCCGGCACCCGCCCGCGCCCCCGCGCGGGTTCCGGTCCGCCGCTGGTGGCTGCTGGCGACCACGGCGCTGCTGCCGGTCACCGGCACCGCGCTCGCGCAATCGCCGACCGGCGGCCAAGTGGTGGCCGGCCAAGCCGCCATCGCGCAATCCGGCAACCGCACGACCATCACGCAGGGTACGAACCGCGCGGCGATCGACTGGCAGCAATTCAACGTCGGCAGCCAGTCCACTGTGCAGTTCGTCCAGCCGAACCAGGGGTCCTGGACGCTGAACCGCGTGACCGGGCCTGATCCGTCCGTCATCGCCGGCCGCATCCAGGCCAATGGCGGCGTCGCCATCGTCAATCAGTCCGGCATGGTCTTCGCCGGCGGCGCGCAGGTCGATGTCGGCTCGCTGATCGCCTCGGCGGCCAATATCACCAACAACAACTTCATGGCCGGGCGGATGGTGTTCGACGGCGCGCCCCGCCCCGGCGCGCGTGTCGAGAACCACGGCACCATCACGGTCGCCGATCGCGGCCTGGCGGCCCTCGTCGGCCCCGGCGTGTCCAACTCCGGCGTGATCCGCGCCAATCTCGGCCGCGTCGCGCTCGGTGCGGCCGAGACCTTCGTGCTCGACCTGGCCGGCGACGGGCTGATCGGCATCGATGTGACGCGCGCGGTGACGACGGCGCCGGGCGGTGGCGCCGCGCTGGTCACCAACAGTGGCGTCATCGAGGCCGCCGGCGGCTCCGTGCTGCTCTCCGCCCATGCCGCCTCCGGCCTGGTCGAGGATCTGGTCCGCAACACCGGGCGCATCGAGGCGAATTCCGTCGGTGCCCGCACCGGCGAGGTCGCGCTGCGCGCCGAAGGCGGTGGGGTGCGCCAGGACGGCATCATCACCGTCACGGGCGGCGCCGCGGACCGTGGCGGCCGCGTCGCGCTGCAGGCGACCGGACAGGTCACGGTCGGCGCCGCGGCGCGCATCGACGCCTCGGGCGGGACGGGCGGCGGCCAGGTGCTGGTCGGCACCACCGGGCGCGGACGCGACCAGACGATGGCGGCGCGGACCATCGTCGAGCGCGGTGCGACGATCCGCGCCGACGCCACCCGCAACGGCAATGGTGGCGAGATCGTCGTCAACAGCAGCGACCGCACCGAGATGCGCGGCACGCTGACCGCGCTTGGTGGTGCGACCGGCGGCAATGGCGGATTCATCGAGGTCTCCGGCCAATCCGCCTTCGTCCTCGACGGCATCGTCGACCTGCGCGCCCCGGCGGGCGACCTCGGCACCTTCCTGCTCGATCCGCGCAACATCTTCATCGCCGATACCGGCACCGCGCTTGGCGTCCCCGCCAACAGCGTCACCGAGACGCCTGGCGACCTGACCACCGTCGGCGGCAGCGTCACCGGTGCCGGCGCGGTGAGCGCGACCAGCGGCAACAACACGGATTGGGTGCGCATCACCCCGAGCGTGATCACCAGCTACGCCGCCGGCAACATCACGCTCGAAGCCTCCCGCCAGATCATCATCGGCGATGCGGTGAACCGGACCACGGCGGGCGACCTGACGCTGCGCGCCGGGCTCGCGGGCGCCGCCGGGACCGGCAACATCACGCAGCGGACCGGGGCCAACATCTCGGTCAATGGCGTGCTGACGATGGAAACGGCGGTGGGCGCGATCAGCCTCGGCGCCAATCTGCGCGCGACCGGCGTCGTTCTGTCGGCCTCGGGCAACATCGCGCAGACCGCGGGCACCATCGCCCACCGCACCGCCGGCACGGAACTGCCGCTGACGGTCAACGCAACCGGCGGCACCGCCTCGGTCACCCTGGCGCGGGCCGGCAACGGCATCTTCGCGCTCGGCGCCAGCAGCGCGATGGGCGACTTCACGCTGTCCGGCACGGCGATCCGCCAGACCGGCGCGCTGACCGGCAATGCGGTCGCGCTGACGGCGACAACCGGTGCGCTGACGCTCGAAGCCGATATCCGCGCGACCAGCCTGACGCTGGCAGCCGTGGGCAACATTTCCCAAACCGGCGGCACTATCGACCACAGCACCGCCGGGACGGAACTGCCGCTGACAGCCGTCGCCAGCGGCGCGACCTCATCAGTCTCCCTCACCCGCACCGGCAACGGCACCCTCGCGCTGGGGGCGAGCAGCGCCGGGGCGGATTTCGCCCTCTCGGGCGACGTGATTCGCCAGACCGGGGCGCTGGCCGGCAACACGGTCTCGCTGGCGGCGACGACCGGGGCGGTCACGCTGGAAGCCAATCTGCGAGCGACCGACCTGACGCTGACCGCGGTCACCGGCATCGCACAGACCGGCGGCACGATCGCGCACCGCACCAATGCGACGACCGCGCTGCCGCTGACGGCGAGCGTCAGTGGCACCGGCGACATCGTGCTCGACCGGGCGAATGGCAGCCTGCAGCTGCGCAGCGGCGGCACCACCAGTGGCGCCATGCAGGTGGCCAGCGCCGAGCGGATCGAGATCGCCAGCGGGCAGACCGTGTCGGTCGCCGGCGCGGCGGACCTCACCGTGACCGGCGCGGGCAATGCGCTGGTGCTGGGTGGATCCTTGCTGGCCGAAAGCGTCACGCTCGCGGCGGCGGGGGACATCACGCAGACCGGTGGCTCCATCGCCCATGTCACCGCCGGCACCGAATTGCCGCTGACGGTCAACGCGACCGGCGGCAGCGCGGCGGTGGACCTGACGGGCGCGACCAACGGCACCTTCGCGCTCGGTGCCAGCGGCGCGGCTGGCGATTTTGCCCTGGCCGGCGAGGCGATCCGGCTGACCGGCGCGCTGACCGGCGATGCCGTGGCGCTGACCGCGACCACAGGGGCGCTCGCCCTCGACGCCGATGTGCGGGCGACCCAGGTCGCGCTGAGCGCCGTCACCGGCATATCCCAGGGTGCGGGCACGACCATCGAGCACCGCGACAACGTCATCTTCGGCCTGCCGCTGACATTGTCGGTCAGCGGCACCGGCGACATCGTGCTCGACCAGGCGAACGGCAATGTGCAGCTGATGACTGGCGGCACGGCCGCCGGCCTGATGCGCATCGGCAGCAGCCAGCTGATCGAACTCGTCACCGGCCAGACCGTCTCGGTGGCCGGCGCGACGACGCTGGCGGTGACCGGCAGCAACCAGGCGCTGACCCTGAACGGGTCGCTGTTCACCGACAGCCTGACGCTGTCCGCCCAGGGCGACATCACCCAGGGCGCCAATGGGCTGCTGGCACGGCGCGCGGCCGGCGGCGGCGCAAATCTCACGGCGGACCTGCCGCTGACGGTCACGGCGACGGGCAATGGGCATGCGATCTCGCTGTCCGCGAACAATGGCCCGCTGCAGGTGCTGGGGGCGACCACGGATGATGGCAGCATCACCCTACGTGGCCGCCGTCTGACCATTGCCGGCGCCGTCACCGCCGAGGCGAATGGCGCCTCGCGATCCGACGTGGCGCTGACCTCCACAGTCGGCAATGTGGTGCTCGACGGCGCGGTGACG
Organism: Roseomonas sp. CAU 1739; assembly: GCF_039839775.1. NCBI lineage: Bacteria > Pseudomonadati > Pseudomonadota > Alphaproteobacteria > Acetobacterales > Roseomonadaceae > Roseomonas > Roseomonas sp. CAU 1739. The sequence continues at coordinate 15,071 of NZ_JBDOQQ010000031.1, read as the reverse complement.
GGGCGCAACGCGACCATCATCACGGCGGGCGACCTGACGCAGAGCGTGGCGCTGGACCTCGGCGGCAATGGCGGCGGCAGGCTGCGCGTGCGCGGGCCGGGCGGCGGGCCGACCACCGCGGCGGATTCGATCACCCTGACCGAGGCGAATGCGGTCACCGAGCTTGATGCACGGGCGACCGGCGCGCTGGCCTTCACCGCTGCCGGCGACCTGCAGGTGACGCAGGCGCGCGGCAATGGCGTGACGCTGGTCGGCGGCGCGCTGACCGTGCCGACCGGCACGGTGGACCAGAGCGGCATCGTCGCCACCGGCACCGGCAACGTCGCCGTCATCGCCGACAGTCTGACGGTGCCCGGCTCGGTGAGCGCGCCGAACGGCCAGACCATCGCACTGCGCGTCGATGCGCTGGACCTGTCGGGCGGCAGCGTTTCCGCCGGCAGCACCGGCACGGTGGAAATCGGCCCGCGCACGGCAACGAATGCCGTGCAGATCGGCACCGCCGGCAATCCGGCGAATACGGTGGAACTCGCCGCCGGGGACCTCGAGGCGATCACGGCGGGCACGCTGCGCATCGGGCGCACCACCATCGCCTCCGAGGCGACGGCGACCATCACGGCGAACGGGTTGTCGGTGGTGGATGCGGTGGCGCCGACCGCGGCGCTGTCGCTGCTCAGCGCCAACGGCATCACCGTCTCGGCCGATGTCACCGCACCGTCGGTGCGGATGCAGACCACCACCGGCGACATCACGCTCGGCGCGGTCAGCATCCAGGCGGATGGGCCGGGGGCGGCCATCACGCTGCTGTCGGCCAATGCGATCACGCAGGCCGCCGGCGGCGTGCTGGTGTCGCCGGGCGGCACCACCGTGGACCTGGTGGCGCATGCGCAGTCCGGGATCGCGCTGGCCGGCACGGGCGATTTCCGCCTGGCCGGCGGCGAGACGCCGAGCGGGGCAAGCGGCGAGCGCTCGCTGTATTCCTGGTACGGGATCAGTTTCGCGACCACCGGGACCGTCACCGTCGCGGCGCCGGTCGAATCGCTGGCCGCCGCCACGATCGTGTCGCTCAGCGGCGGTGCCCTCTCGATCGAGGCGCCGATCATCACCTCCGCGGGCTCGCAGCTCAACCTGACGGCGACGGGGAACGGGTCCGGCAGCACCATCACCCAGACCGCCGCCGGCACGCTGTCGACCGGAATGCTGGCCCTGGTGGCGGATGGTGCGATCGACCTGTCGCTGGCGCCGAACGTGGTGGGATCGCTCCTCTCCGCCAGTTTCACCGACGCCTTCGGCTATCGCAGCACCACGGGATTCACGGTCGCCGGGGCGCTCGCGCCCTCCGATGCCGGCAATGCCAACATCACCATCGTCGCCGATACCGGCAACATCCTGCTGCAGGCCCCGATCGGCGCGGGCACCGGCACGGTGCGGCTGGAAGCGACGACCGGCGACGTGCTGCAGGACGCGGCGGGCGCCGCGATAACCGCCGGGCGGCTCCAGGTCACGGCGGGCGGCGATGCGCTGCTCAACCCGACGCTGGCGGCCGACCGCAACGCGGTGGGCGTGCTCGGCGCCGGCACGGTGGGCGGGACGCTCGCCTTCAACGCGACGGGCAACCTGGCGCTCGACGGCACCATCGCGCAATCCGGCGCGGGCGGGACGGTGCGCATCGAGGCCGGCGGCACGCTGACGCAGAATGCCGGCGGGGTGCTGGGTTTCGACAACATCACCCTGGTCGCCCCCGGGCAGATGACGCTGCGCGGGACCATCGGCGTGGACCAGGCGACGCCGGTCAGCGTCGTGCGCCTCGGCACTGACGCCGGCATCACCCAGGAGGCCGGCGGGCGCATCGTCGCCGACAGCCTCGGCATCCTGGCAACCGGCGACGTGCTCCTGACCGCCGGCAGCAATGATGTGCGCCGCATCGCCGCGTCGACGAGCGGTGTCTTCGCACTCGACACCAACGGGGCGCTGGCCACCGCATCGCTCGGGTCGGTGCCGCGGACGGACGGCACCGCCGCCACGGTCGCGGGCGTGCTCGGCAGTTCGGTGACGCTGTCGGCGGCCGACCTGACGATCAACCCGGCGGGCCTTGGCCTCCTGGGTGCCGGCGCCTTCGCCTCGGCGGCTGACGGCGTGCTGACGCTGCGCGCCGATGCGCTGGCCCTCAACGGCCCGATCGGCGCGGGCAATCCGGCGGGCAACCCGACCTACAACGGCACCATCGCCGTCGCGCCGCGCACGCTGGGCCGTGAGATCGTGATCGGCGGGACGGATCCGGCCGCGCTGGCGCTCTCGGCGGCCGACATCTTCAACCTTGTCGCGCGCAACATCGTCATCGGGCGGTCCGAAGCGGGGGCCGGCGGCCTGACCGTCGCCGGCGCCGTGGCGCCGCAGAACGGCGTGAACACGGTGCTGCTGCAGGGCGGCGCGATCACGCTCGTCGGCACATTCACCCTGCCCACGGTCGGCGGCGAGTTGACGCTGCGGGCGGCGACCGGCGACATCACCCAAGGCAGCGGGTCCGTTGCCACGGCCAACCTGTTCGCCGAGGCGCTGGCCGGCTCCGTGCTGCTCGACGGCACGACCGTGCTGAACCAGGTCGGCCGGATCGCCGGCGCCGTCGCCACCGGCGAGGACTTCGCCTTCCGCGGCGCCGGGTCCTACATCATCGCAGCACCGGGTATCCTTGCGCCGGACGGCACGGTCACGCTGATCGCGCCATCGGGCGGCATCACCCAGTCGCTCGGCGCGCCGATCACCACCGGCCGGCTGACCGCGAGCGCGCAGGGCGCGGTGGTGCTGGATGGCGGCGGGGCGACTGCGGGTGCGGCGGATATCAACCACGTCGCGACGCTCGGCCCGTCGGATGGCAGCAGCGTCACGCTGCGCAACGCTGATGCGTTGACGGTCGAAGGCGTCACGGCCAACGGCTTCACCGGCAGCACGGTGGTGCTGGAGGCGCCGACGCTGACGCTGACCGGCGACGTGACGGCGAGCACCGCCGATGGCCGCGTCATCCTGCGCAGCGGCGCGGATTTCGATGCGCCAGGCGGGGGCAGCGCGATCACCCAGACGGGCGGCGTGATCCGCACGCGGGACCTCTCGGCCTCGGCCGAGGACATCGACCTCGCGCGCAACAACGAGGTGACGCGGCTTGCCGCCGGCCAGGGTGCCACGGCGGCCAGCACGGACAGCATCGTGCTGCGGGATGGCGGCACGCTGTCCCTGACCGACGCGGTCGGCGGCATCGAGGTCGCGGCACGGATCAATGCCGGCACCGGCAGCGCCGTGCAGGTGCGGGCCGATGGACTGACCGTCGCGCCGGGGCTGGTGGGCACGGTGTTCCTCGCTCCCGGCGGCGTGGTGCGCTTCCTGCCCTTCACCGCGGGTGCGACGATCGGCCTCGGCGGCAGCGGCGACACCACGACCTATGCGACATCCCTGCTGCAACGTGTCGATACCGGCCGGTTGGTGATCGGCAGCGATACCGCCGGCGCGATCACGCTGCGCCAGGCGCTGGACCTGACCGCCGCCAATGGCCCCGCCGCGCTGGAACTGCGCAGCGGTGCGGACATCCTCGCCGGCGGCTTCAACCTGTCCCTGCGCGAGGTCAGCGCCTTCGCGGGCGGCAATGTGCTGCTCGGCACCGCCGGCAGCGCGATCCAGCGCATCGCGCCGGGCGAGATCTCGACGGACGGCATCCAGGCCGGCGGTACCGTGGCTGTGACGACCGGCGGCACGCTGGCGGTCGATGCGGCTATTCGCGCCGATGGCGCGACCATTGCGTTGCAGGCGGCGGATATCGTGCTGGCCGCCGGGGCCGATGTGCAGACGGGCGCGGTGACGGGTTCCACCATCACCATCCGCTCGACCAATGCCGCCGGGCTCGCGCTCGGCGTCACCGACGCGGCGGCGGGCCTGTCGCAGGCGGAGATCGCGCTGCTCGACGCCCAGGGCGGGCGGTTGCGGCTGGAGGGCGCGTCGATCGACCTCGCCGGTACGGTCGCGGTCAGTGGCGCGGCGGCCGGGGTGCTCGATCTCGCCGCCACCGGCGCGGTGACGCAATCCGCCGGCACGCTGGCGGCCGCTTCGCTGCGCGTCGATGGCGCATCGGTGCAGATCGACCGCGCCGGCAATACGCTGCCGCAGATCCAGGCGACGGCGACGGGCAATGTCTCGGTCGCGACCACTGGCGCGACCACCGTCGCGGGCACGCGCAGCACGAATGGCAATGTCACCATCTCCGCCGGCAGCATCGCGCTGTCCGATGCGGCCGGCAGCATCGCGGTGCGCGCGGCTGGCACGGCGGACCTGACCGCCACCGCCGGCAGCATCACCGGCACGACGGCGCTGGCCGCCGTGCAGGCCACGACGCTGAACGCAACCGCCTCCGGCGCCGTCACGCTGACCGGCGACAACGCCGTCGGCACGCTCACGGCGATCGCCGGCACGGGCGTGACCTTCGACAACACCCTGGCGCTGACCGCCGGCGCGACCGGCGCGGGCGGGACCGCCATCGCTGGCAACGTCACGCTGTCCGCGCCGTCGCTGCGGCTGAACGACGTGCTCGCCACCGGCACCGCGGACCTCACCGCGAGCGCGGGCACCATAGACCAGGCCGCCGGCGTGCGGCTCGCCGCCGGCACACTGCGGGCGAATGCGACGGGTTCCGTCATCCTCGATGGCGCCAATCCGGATGGCACCGCGCGCAACCAGGTCCAGGACATCGACGCGCTGAGCGCGGGCGGCGCCATCACGCTGCGCAACGCGCTGGCGCTGACGCTCGACCTGCCGCTGTCGGTCGGTGCCGGCCAGGTGCTGACGCTGGAAGCGCCGACGCTGACCATCGGTGACAATCTCTCGGCCGGGGCCGGCGGGCGCATCATCCTGCGCACGGGGTCGTTCAATGGCGGCGTCGCCTCCGGTGGTGACATCACCCAGACCGGCGGGACGATCAGCACGCCGCAGCTGGCCGCGCTGGCGGGCGGGGCGGTCAGCCTCGACCGCACCGGCAATGCGATTGGCACGCTGGGCGGCGGGCGCAGCGCGGCGGGGGTCGATCTCGGTCTCGGCCTGCGTGCCGGCACCTCCGGCGTGCTGCGCAGCACGGGCTTCGGCGGCAGCACGACGCTGGGCGTGACCGGGGCGCTCGACATCGGGTCCGGCGGATCGCTGCTGCTGCGCGCGGATGACTTCGCCATCGCCGCGGCGATCCGCGTGCCGTCGGGCACCGTCACGCTGCTGCCCTACACGGCCGGCGCGGGCATCGGCTACGTGCTGGGCGGGGCATCAGGCAGCGCCACTGCCGGGCGCATCACGCTCGACAGCACGGAATTGTCCTTCTTCCCCACCGGCACGCCGGCGGCGGAACTCATTCTCGGCGCGCTGGGCGTGACCGGCAACGTCGATATCGCCGGCACGGTGTCGCTGGCGACCGCCGGCGCCACGCCGCGCGTCAACCAGCTGACGTTGATCGGCGATGGCGCGTTGACCCAGGCGGCCGGCACGACGATCGACGTCGCGGCGCTGCGCGCGATCTTCCCCAATGGCGCGGTGCTGCTCGACCCCGGCAGCGCGGGCAACCGCATCGCCGCGCTGGCGGGCATCGTCGCCGGCGGCAATGTGGCGGTGCGCGGCGGCGCGGGCATGATGGCGCTGCGGGATGGCGGCAGCGGCTCGGCGATCACCGTCAACGGCACCGGCCGCACGGTGACGCTGCGCGCCGACGACCTCGACATCCAGGCCGCGCTGCAGGCACCCGGCGGCACCTTCAACATCCTGACCGAGACGCTCGGCCGCGGCATCACCCTCGGTGGCGCCGGGGCGGGCACGCTGGCGCTGAGCACGGCCGAGATCGCGCGCATCGGCGGCGGCGGTCCGACGCTGAGCGCACCCGCCGCGACGCGGCTGCGCATCGGTTCGGACGGCACGCTGCGCACGGCGGGCGACATCGTGGTCGCCGGCGACGTGGCGTTGCGCAGCGGCACGACCGTGCGCGTCGGCACGCTGGAACTCGTCGCCGGGCGGCCCGGCACGGCGGGTGGGTCGGTCCGGCAGACCGGCGGCAGCGTCGATGTGGCGACCATCACCGGCACGGCGCAGGGGGATTTCCGGCTTGGCCTCGCCGGCAATGCCTTCGACGCGGCGACCGGCGTCGCCGCCGGCACGCTGCCGGCGGTGGGTGCGACCGGCGTGGTCGAACTCGGCACCACGGGCGCCCTGGTGGCGAGCGCCATCACGGCGCCGGTGTCGATCCGCCTGACCGCCGGCGGGGCGCTTTCGGCCGGCAACATCACCGCGCCGGTCATCCTGTTGCAGGGCGGTTCCGTCGCGCTGACCAACCTGATCCAGGGCAGCACCTCCGTTTCCATCGAAAGCACCGGCGCGGTCACCCAGCAGGCCGGGGCGCTGATCGTCACCGGGCTGTTCACGCTGAACGGCGGGTCCATCTCCCTGCCCGAGGACAACCAGATCGTCGAGCTGGACGGGCTGGTCGCGACCGGGCCGGTGCTGTCGCTCAACACCGTGCTGCCGCTGCTGGTCAGCGGCGCGGTCTCCGCGGTCGGCAGCCTGAACTTCGCCACCGACCAGGACCTGACGGTCGCCGGCACCGGCAGCATCACGGTCACCGGCGGGCCGGGCAGCGCGACGCTGACGGCGGGCGGGGCGATCGACTATGCGGGCGCGCTCACCACCTCCGGCGCGGCAACGCTGACCGCGGGCGGGTCGCTGGCCTTCACCGGCACCGCCGATGTCGGCGGCACGCTGAACTTCGGCGCCGGCGCCGGCATGACGCTCGCCGGCGGCATCGGCGCGGCGAATGGCATCGTCGCCGAGGCCGTGGGCGCGCTGTCCAGCACGGCCACGCTGTCCGCGGGCGGCAGCATCGGCCTGACGGCCGGAACGACGCTCGACCTCGGCGGCAGCTGGACGGCGGGCGATGCCACGACCTTCACGGCAGGCGGGCTGCTGACCTACAGCGCGACGGGCACCGGCGATGGCAATGTCACGCTGACCACGCCGGGCGCGATCACCACCACGGCAGCCAGCGCCATCACGGGCGCCGGCACGGTGCGGCTCGATGCCGGGACCGACCTGTCGGCCCTTGGCAGCGTGGCGGGCGGTCCGCTCGTCGCCTTCACCGCCGGAACGGGCGGGATGACCCTCGGCGGGACCATCGCCTCGGACGGCGCGATGACGGCGAGCGCGGGTGGCGCCATCGCCACCAATGCCGCGATCACCGCCCTCAGTGGCGACGTGACGATGACCGCGGGCACGACGCTCGACTTCGCCAACAGCCTGGTCACCGGCGGGGCCGTCACCTTCGACGCGACCGGCGCGATGACGCTGACCGGCACGCTGGACGCCGCCGGCTTCACGGCCTCGGCGGGTGGCGCGCTGACCACCGACGCGCTCATCAGCGTGGCCGGCTCTGCCGCGCTGACCGCGGCGGGTGCGGTCGATGCGTCGGGCATCATCGCGGCAGGCGGCACACTGGCGCTCGACGCCGGCACCACCATGACGATCGGCGGCAGCTGGTCGGCCGGCGCGGCGGCGAGTTTCACCGCCGGCGGTCTGTTGACCTACGCCGCCACGGGCGTCGGCGGGGCGAACATCACCCTCACGACACCGGGCGCGATCGCGGCATCGGCCGGCAGCACGATCGACGCCGTTGGCACCGTGCGGCTCGATGCCGGCACGACCTTGTCGGCGCTTGGCAGCGTCACGGGTGGGGCGCTGGTCGAATTCATCGCCGGCACGGGCGCGATGACGCTGGCCGGCACGATCGGCGCGACCGGCGACGTCACCGCCGCGGCCGGCGGCACGCTGACCACGACGGCGGGCATCGCGGCCGGGGGCGACGTGACCCTGACGGCGGGTGGCGCGCTCTCCGCGTCGAACAGCATCGATGCCGGCGGGGCACTGGCACTCGGCGCGGGCGCCGGGATGGATATCGCCGGCACCTGGTCGGCCGGCGACGCTGCATCCTTCATCGCGGGGGGGTTGCTGGCCTACACCGCGGCGGGCACGGGTGGCGGCGACGTCACCTTCTCCACGCCGGGCGCGATCACCGCCTCGGCCGCCAGCGCGATCGACGGCGCCGGCACTGTGCGCCTGGGCGCAGGGACCACCCTGTCGGCCCTTGGCACCATCACCGGCGGGCCGCTCGTTGACCTGCGCGCCGTCTCCGGTGCGATGACACTGAGCGGCACCATCGCCTCGACCGGCGACATGACCGCGACAGCCGGCGCAGCGATCACGACCACGGCCGCGATCACCGCCGACGGCGCTGTGTCGATGACGGCGGCCGGTGCGCTCTCGGCGTCGAACAGCATCAATGCCGGCGGGGCGCTGACGCTCGACGCCGGGGCCGGGATGGATATCGCCGGCACCTGGTCGGCCGGCGGCGCGGTGTCCTTCACCGCCGGCGGGCTGTTGACCTACAGCGCGACCGGCACGGGTGGCGGCAACGTGACCCTGGCGACGCCGGGCGGCATCAGCGCCTCGGCCGGCAGCGCGATCGACGCCACCGGCACGGTGCAGTTGGATGCCGGGACCGCGCTGTCGGCGCTTGGCAGCATCACCAGCGGGGCGCTGGTGGACCTGCGTGCCGGCACCGGCGCGATGACGCTCGCCGGCACCATCGGTGCTGCGGGAGACCTGACGGCGGCCGCCGGGGGCGGGCTGACGACGACGGCGACCATCACCTCGGGTGGCGACGCCAGGCTGACGGCGGGCGGGGCCCTCTCGGCAAGCAACACGCTGGCGGCCGACGGCACCCTGACGCTGGGCGCCGGGGCCGGCATGGATCTGGGCGGAAGCTGGTCGGCCGGCGGCACGACGACGATCACGGCGGGCGGGTTGCTGCGCTACACCGCGACCGGCACGGCCGGGGACGATGTCACCATCTCGGCCGATGGGGGGATGACCGCCTCGGCCGGCACCGTCATCACCACGCCGGGCATGGTGCGGATCAACGCCGGGCTGGACCTCACGGCGCTCGGGACCATCCACGGCGATACCGGCGTGGACATGCGCGTCGCGCTCGGTGCCATGACCCTGGCCGGCACCGTCAGCTCGGGCGGCGAGGTCGCGGCCACCGCATGGACAGGGCTGACCACCAGCGCCCTGCTGACCGCCGGCACCGATGCCTACCTGGTCGCCGGCGGCGCGATGAACGCGACCAACCGCATCGCGGCGGGGCGCGACCTGTCGATGCGCGGGGCCGGCGGGCTTGCCGCCAGCGGCACCTTCACCGCCGGGCGCGATGCCGTCCTCGCCTCCAGCAGCGGCGCGACCGCGATCAGCGGTGTCGTCACCGCCGGCGGCGGCGTCGCACTCGGCGCCGGTGGCACATTGCAGAGCAACGCCACCGTGCAGGCCGGCGGTGTCATGACCATCAACGCCGGGTCGGACATGACGCTCGCCACGTTGCATCGCGCCGGATCCACGCTCGACATCGCCGCGGGCGGCGGGCTCAACGCCTCGGGCACGCTGTTCGCCGGTGCTGCGGCGACCATCCGCGCCGGCCAGTCGATGTCGCTGCAAGGGCTGGTGCAGGCCGGCGGCGGACTGACCGTGAGCGCCGGCGGCAACCTCGCCTTCGCCGCGACGGGCATCGCCGGCGGCGTCATGGAGGCTTCGGCCGGCGGCAATTTCAACCAGTCCGGCACGCTGACGGCGGCCGCCGCCTTCCTCTCGGCGGGCGCCACGCTCAGCCAGTCGGGTCAGGTCTCGGTCAGCGGCGAGATGCGGCTGAACGGCGGCGCGATCACCAGCACCGGCACCGTGGTCGCGGGCGGGCCGATCACGCTCGCCGCCGGCGCCGGTCTTGCACAGTCGGGCTACCTGCAATCGGGCCAGGCCGTCCTTCTGTCGGCCGGCGGTTCGCTGCGGCTCGCCGACCGCGCGCTGGCCGCCACCGACTTCACCATGACCGCCGGCGGCACCGCGACGCTGGTCAATGGCAAGATCACGGCCGGCGGCCAGGTCCGCCTGACCGCCGGCCAAGGCGCCACGGTCCAGTCCTTCCAGATCGACCCGACCATCATCCTGCTGCAGACCGGCGGCAATCTGCTCATCGAAGGCAGCAGCCTGGTCTCCAGCGACAGCATCGGGCTGACCGGCGGCACCGTGACGCTGCGCGGCAACACCATCACCACCGGCACGCTCGACATCGAGGCCGGCGGCACGCTGACACTCGACGGCGGCAACTACATCATTGGCCGCGCCGTCGAATTCGCCGGGCCGGGCGGCATCACCACGCCATCCGTCATCGTCGTCAGGCCGCGCGACGGGCTGCTGCCGGCCGTGTTGTTCGACACGCGTGCCGCAGGGGCCCTGCCCGACCCGCTGACCGTCGTGCAGCCGGACATCCCCGGCCTGCCGGCCAACCAGCAGGCAACCCAGGTGCGCATCCCCGGCACCGAGGCGCCGGGCGCCTTCGGCCCGGCTTCCTCGGCGCCGGCCGGCACCATGCAGATCAACGTCGATGCCGGGCGCAGCGCCGTGTTCCTGCTGCTCGACGGCGGCAGCGCGACCGGCACCGTCGTCTCGGCCGGCCGCATCGCCATCCACGGCACCGGCGGATCGGCCGAGCTGACCGGCCAGCTGGTCGACATATCGGGCTCGCCGGTGGGCGGGCAGAGCGCGGCGCGCTTCGCCGACAGCACGCGCCCAGCCAGCACCGGGGCGCTGACGCGCTACCGCATCAATGGCTGCGTCGTCTCTTCGGTGAACTGCGTGGTGCCGAGCCAGGTGCTGACCATCCCGCAGGCGCCGCCGCAGCAGATCAACATCCGCCTCGGCGGCGGCGCGATCACCGACCCCGACGTGCAACTGCCCAACATCGCCGAAGAGGATTATTGATCCGGTGCGCACGCTGATCGCCACCGGCGCCCTGCTCGGCCTGCTCGGCTGCACGGAACCGCCGCCCGACGCCTATACGACACGCGCGGGCGCGGCTTCGGCCGGGGAGCCCGCCGGCAACGACGCCCGCAACGAGGCCTGCCAGGTGCAGCCCGGCCGTGCGACGCAGGCGGACCGCCCGGTGCTGCGCGCGCGGGAGGTGTTCTGCGGCGGCTGGACCCAGCCCGCCGCCCGGGTGATCGAGTTGTCGGGCAGTGCCAGCGCGGCCGACCTCGACGCCATCGCGGCATCCGGACTGTGGCGGTCCTGGCTGGAACAGCGCGTGACCTGCGGCGCGCCGACGCGCACCACCATCGCGGGCGGCACCGATGCCAGGCTGCTGGCCTGCACGCGGCGCGCTGGCGGCTGGCCTCATGTGGCCGTGGTGACCGCCGGACCGTCGGGCCCCGTGGTGGCCGATGGCGTGGCGACCTCGTTGCCGGTGATCGAACGGCTGGCCACCGGGCATTCGGGCGGGGCGGCCGGCGGTGCCGGCGGGCGATCGGCCGCCCTTGAACTTGCCGTGGCCCGGCTGTCGGCCGATGCCTTCGGCGCTGCCGATGTCGGGCGCTACGAACAGCTGATGACGCTCGGTCGCGACCTGAACCAGACCGAGAACTTCGCCGCCGCCGAGGATGCCTATCGCGCCGCCCTCGCCGTGCAGGAACGCGTGCTGGGGCGCGACAACCCGAATACAGCGACGGCGATGCTGCATCTCGCGGTCAACCTGTCGAACCAGAAGCGGCTCGCCGAGGCGGGCGTGCTGCTCGACCGCGCCGCCGCGCTGGCGCCGCGCGCCGCCGATCCGGCGACGCCTGCGCGCGTGCTGCATTATCGCGGCCTGCACGCGCTCAATGCGGGGGACCCGGCGGCAGCCATCGGGCTGCTGCAGCAGGCCGAGGACGGCTACGCCACGCTGATCCCGGCATCGAGCGCGACACGCGATGCCGATTCGATGAACCTCGTCTCCGATCCGGTGGTGCAGTCGGCCGTGCTCGGCCTTGCCGAGGCCAAGCGCAACCGCGCGGTCGCGCTGGGACGCAGCGGCCGAGCCTCAGAAGCGGCGCAGGTGATCGACGATTCGCGCCAGGTGCTGCGCCGCGCCGGCCTCGAACCCAACATGATGGTCGGCCGGGCGATGCGCACCGAGGCCGGCGCCGATATCCGGCTGGGCCGCACGGAAGCCGCCGCGCAGTTGCTGGAACGCGCCGCCGGACGCTTCGGCGTCGCGGCACCGGGCGAACGGCCAGAGGCAGTGACGCTGTTCCTCGCCGGCCAGCAGCGCATCCGCGCCGGCCGCCGGGTGGAGGCGCTGGCCGCTTTCCGGGCCGGGGCCGCCATCCTGCGGGCGCGCCAGATCGGCCTGCCGGTCGCGCTCGTGGTTTCCTACCTCGATGCGCTGGACCAGGAGGCGAATGCCAACCCGGGCCTCGCACCCACGCTGCGGGCGGAGATGTTCGGCGCGGCCCAGCTCGCCCAGCGCAGCAGCACGGCGCGCTTCGTCCAGCAGGCTTCGGCCAGGCTTGGCGCGTCGGAGGGCAATCCGGCGGTGCAGGGCGCCGTGCGCGGGCTGCAGGATGCCGACCGCGAATTGCGCGAGATGTTCGCCGAGCGCGATGCCTCCGGCTCGCAGAATCCGGCTCTGGACGAGCGCATCGCCGCCGCCCAGCAGCGCCGTGCCCAGGCGGAAGGCGAGGTCGCGGCGGCCGCGCCGGGGTATCGGCAGCTGCTGCTCGCCTCGGTCGATGCGGACAGCGTCGCGCGCGCGCTCGGGCGCGGCGAGGCGCTGCTGACCATGCTGCTCGGCCCGCGCGAGGGCTTCGTGATGGTGGTGCGCGATGGCCGTGTCGATGCCCGGCGCATCCCGATGGGCGAGGAGGCGATCGCGGCCCTGGTCACCCGCGTCCGGCGATCCTCCGAACTCGGCGCCGGCGGCATACCGCGCTTCGACACCGCGGCGGCGCTGGAACTGCACCAATTGCTGGTGACGCCGCTCGCCGCGACCATCGACGGGGTGGAAAACCTGGTGGTCGCCCCCGACGGACCGCTGCTCGCCCTGCCCTTCGGCATGCTGCTGGCGCGGCCGGCCGACCCGGATGCGCTGGTCGGCGCCGATTGGCTGGTGCGCCGCCACGCCATCGTCCATGTGCCATCGCCGCAGACGCTGGTGACGCTGCGCGCGGCCGGCACCGGATCGACCGCGCCGAATCCGTATATCGGCTTCGGCGACTTCGTGCCGCCCTCGGCCGCGCAGTTCGCGCGGTCCTTCCCGGCCAATCGCTGCGGCACGGATGCGCGGCTGGCCACGGGGCTTGGCCGGCTGCCCGGTACGCGGGCGGAGGTACTGACGTCCCGTGCGCTGCTCGGCGCCGCGGCGGATCGGGCGATCCTGGGCGCGGAATTCACCATTCCCTTCATGCGGCGCCAGCCGCTCAACCAGTTCCGCATCGTCCATCTGGCCACGCATGCGCTGCTGCCGGGCGAACTGTCCTGCCTGACCGAGCCTTCCATCGTGGCCTCGCCACCGGCCGGGTCGCCCTCGGCGGACCCGTCCTTCCTGAAGGCGAGCGAGGTGCTCGACCTCAAGATGGATGCCGACCTTGTGATCCTGTCGGCCTGCAACACCGGCGGTCCGGGCGGCGAAGGCGGCGGCGAGGCGCTGTCGGGCCTGGCGCGCGCCTTCTTCTACGCCGGGGCACGCGGGCTGATGGTCACGCATTGGGCGGTGGACGACGCCGCCGCGGCGCTGACCGTCGCCGACACGCTGCGGCGCCAGCAGGGGGGTGCCACCTCGGCCGCCGCGCTGCGTGGGGCGCAGATGCTGATCCTGGACGAGGCCGGGCGGAACCTGCCGGCGGCCTTTGCCCACCCCTATTACTGGGCACCCTTCGTGCTGATCGGCGATGGCCGGCGTAGCGGGCCTCCCGGCCCGAATGCCGCCGCCACGCCGCCTTCGCGACTGTAACGCCCCGGTGGAACCGCGCCACGGTGACCCTGATCGCAGGGCGCTGGCCGGTGACAATGGGCATTGACGACAGAATGCCCGAGAGGCTGTAGCATCGCAGCATTGCCGATGCCGGAAGCCGGAGACCGCCTCAGCCCATGCTGCCAGCCGAGCTGAATACGAAATACGAGGTGCACGGCACGCTCGGCGCCGGTGCGATGGGCACGGTCTATGACGCGGTGGACCGCATCATCGAACGGCGCGTCGCCATCAAGGTTGTCAACCGGCCCAATGAAAGCGACCCCGAGGCGGTCGAGGCGCATGCCCGTTTTCGACGGGAAGCCCAGGCTGCCGGGCGGCTGTCTCACCCCAACATAGTCGGCGTCTACGACTACGGCGAGAACGCGACCCAGGCCTGGATCGTGATGGAACTGGTCGAGGGCGGGTCGCTGAAGGGCCGGCTCGACAAGCAGGAGCGCTTTCCGGTCCCCGAGATCGTGCGGATCATGGGGGAGGTCTGCGCCGGGCTGCATTATTCCCACCAGCGCGGCGTGGTGCATCGGGACATCAAGCCCGGCAACATCATGATGACCACCGACGGGCAGGTGAAGATCGCCGATTTCGGCATCGCCCGGCTCGAGAATTCCTCGATGACGCAGGTCGGCACGCTGATCGGCACGCCGTCCTACATGGCGCCGGAGCAGTTCCGCGGCGAGCCGGTGGATCTGCGCGCCGACATCTGGGCCGCCGGCGTGATGCTGTACCAGCTGCTGACCGGGGAGAAGCCGTTCGAGGGCGGCTTCTCCGCCGTGATGCACAAGGCGCTGAACACGGAGCCGCCGCCGCCGTCCCAATTGTCGGTGACGACGCCGCGCGGTTTCGATGCCGTGATCTCCCGAGCGCTGGCCAAGCGGCCGGAGGACCGGTACCGATCGGCGGCGGAATTCGCCGAGGCGATCCGCCAGGCAGTCCATGCGCAGGCACCGGCGCCCGAACCCACCGGCCTGCCGGGGCTACCCGGGCTGAACGACGATGCGACCATGGTCTCGGCGCGACCGGCCGGCGGGGCGCCGCGTGCGCCGCAGCCCGCGGCCGCGCCCCAGCCCGCCGGGGGCAAGGGCGCGCCGGTCGGACTGATCGCCGGCGGCGCGGGTGCCGCCGTCATCGCCGCCGCGGCGGCCTGGTTCTTCCTCCTCGGCCCCGGGGCCGGGCCCGACCC
>NZ_JBDOQQ010000030.1:0-42722 GCF_039839775.1 Roseomonas sp. CAU 1739 | reverse complement strand
ACGTCGATCCGCCGCACGCCGATGCTCTACCGTCCACACCATCATCCGCCCCACGAATCGTCCGCAGGATCAGCGAATCACATCCGATTCAGCCGATTCAATTCCTTTCCGGATGGGCTCTGACGCTGGCCAGAACCACCTCGGATTTGCTTTTCAAGCAGGGCATCGCATGTCTCCTTTACACATTTCACTACTGTAAAAGGGCAGACATTCGACGAATTAGCATTCCTCGTGCCAGTCTAAGAAATCCAATACTCTCAAGAAGTTGATGTTTCCGGCCAAGCATCGGAATCAGTTGTTGTAAAAAAATTGACAACGACTCATTCATGAAGTCACGCACTGGATGCCAGAGCCGCGCCCCCAGTGACCGACGGCCGGTGCAAGCGAACGATGGCTGAATTCGGATAGCGATTGCCCGTCCCTTGCGGTTGCAAGGCCGATATCTTGGCCGCGCCAACGCGGTTTGGGGGGGCTGACGCCGTGGCGAGCGAGTGGCGCGGGGTTGCCGGATCGGAGCGGCCCCGCGCCATGTCACAATGCACGAACCTTCACCGTGCGGCCTTCTCGGCCTCAAACTGCGCGACCGCCGCGGTGTGCTACGGGTAGTGGGCCATGACGTCGTGAAACAGGCGTTGCGCTTGCGCCTCGGACGCGTCGTCGATCTGCGCGAGGCGTCCACGGAAGTAGGCCCTCACGCGTGCGCCCGGGCGCACCTGCTTCACCACCACGAAGGTGAGTAGGTCGGGATGGAGGGCCACCTGGTGGAAGCCCGCGCGGCGCAGGCGGTAGTTCCGCCCAGGATGGGCCGCGAACCACGCGCGGTCACCATCGCTCGCCTTCACACCGCCTCGGATCTGCGCGACGGACAAAGGATCGCTTTGCAGGCCCCGGCGCTGCATGGGGCAAATGAATTGCTCGTTCATCGCTGTATCACCCACCGCCCTCAGTGACCGACACCTAACTCAACCGCAGCATGCGCCGCCGCGTGAACGGCCCATTGCTGCCGGCGATGACATATGCGGCGACTGTGTCGCCATCGAGCGTGGCGGCGAGGTCCGCGATAAGATCGAGCGTGACCGTGGATGCGACGGTATCGCCATCGAGGGTAACTGGCGTGTCGCCCAGCACGGCAACGGCGCCATCGCCGGGATAGGCCGTGGCGCCGACCACATCGTCATCCAGCGTGGCAGCGAGGTTGGCCGACAGCGGCACCGTGACCGTCGAGACAACCGTGTCGCTATCGAGCGTCGCCGCGAGATTGCCGCTAATGGCGACGCTGGTCGTCGCTGCGACCGTGTCGTTATCCAGCGTCGCCGCCATCGTGCCGACGATCGGAACAGACACCGTTGCCGCGACGGTGTCGCTGTCGAGAGTAGCGGCCAGGTCGCCGGTAACGGGCGCGCCGCCGATGACGGGAAGGCGACGTATCCGCGGGATTAGCAGATCGTCCGCGGTTCTCGCTAGATCGAGCATTTCGGCGAGGGTCAGCCCTCGGTCGATGTAACCGCCGTAATAAATGCGCTTGTCTTTGGCCCGCAGCCCCCCCGCCTTGGCCCCGAATTGCATGCGGGGGGCATTGCCCGCGGAAGTGCCGCTACTGGACGTGTTTGCTCCGCTGGAAACGACACCTGTTCTGACGTTGTAGTTAAGTGTTTGGTGGTCGTTGTGAGCACGCGTCGTGAACACAGCGATATACGTTTCGCCGATTGTAGATGGGATAGGTGCGTCTGCCCCTTGCTCGGAGCCGGTTCTAATCCATCCAACAACGTTAACCGTGTCTACATAAATATTGAATGTCGGCGTTCCAGTTGAGCCCCCAAAACTGATGTCGATGAGCGTATTGTCCGCGGTAAGTGTGCCAGTTACGCGGAACTTAACGAACAATGTGCCGGGAGCATGCCCGCCCTTGTCCCCTGGCCGCCACGGCGTCGTCGCGATATTCTCAATCGGCTGAAGATCGGCGTTGACGCCATTCGGGAAGTCCCAATAGGCGCCATTTTGATCTTCGAACACCTTAGGTTGTAATATCGTCGCCCCAGGCGTCGCAGTCGGCACTAGTAGCGAGTGTCCTTGCCTCGCCCCGTAGGGGAACGGCGCCAGATTTTCGGACATATTGTTGTCCGCCGACCCGTTGCCGCTGAAGTCAATAGGCGCGTAGAACGCCGTCATCCCGTGCGCAAAACGGTGCGCAGGGTTGACGACCGGTCGCGAGATCTCCAGGACGCCCGAGTGGCCGCCCGACTGCCCTAGCCGCGTGACCGCGCGCATTGACCTAGACGCCCTTCTCGGTGACCAGCCGCGCGTTCACCTGATTGCCGCTCGACGCTAGCGCCACGCCGGCCCGATTGAGCAGCATCGCCTTGTAGCGGTTCGGCGGCAGCATGATCAGCGGCGACATAGCCAACTGCGCCTGCGTCGCCTTGGTGCGCAGCCCGATGATGGCGTGCGGGTATTGCATCCAGACCGGCTGGTTCGCGACGGTCGATGTGGCCTCGCCATCGACATAGGCAGCGTTGGCGGAATCGCGCGGGACAAGGATGAACACCACATCAGCCGCGTTCGTCGGGCTGATCGACCCGCCGACGAACTCAGCCTGAAGGTAGAGTTCCAAGGTGCTGGTCGTGTCGATCTGCGGCGCGGTCGTCGAGGAAAACGCCGTGCTGCCGTTGGCCAGTGAATTCAGGTCCGACGACCCGAACATCGCCGCCCACGAACCCGGCTTCCAGAGGAAATCGGTCATGCCGAAGCCCTCACGCGTTGCCGGCGGTGATGACGTATGTGGCGACCGTCACGACACCGCCCTCGCGTGCGCGATCTTGCCGAGCAGGGGATAGAGGTCGAGGTTCACGACCGAGCCATCCCCGTTTCGCAATGTCAGCATGCCCTCATCGCTGATCTTCATGCTCACGACACCCGGCGTGCGATTGCCGCGCTTCCCCGGCGACGCCAGCAACTGCCACCCTTCACCGGGACACGGACCGGGGGCATCGCGGCGAGCGATGAAGGAACCGCCGTTCAGCATTGCTATGTCGCCCATTCGGTATGTCTCGGCATCGCTCCATGTGCCGCGGACGGCCAGGCCCGGCCCACTGGCCCCCGGGTGGCCCGCCGCCGCGAAGCAATGCCAGTCATCGTGAGGCGGCTCATGCGCCGTGTCGCGAGCGGCCTGCCAGGTCGCGCCGCCATGCGTCACGAGTGTCCCCTGACGGAAGACGCCTTCACGCCATGGCTGCGACAGCGGCAGCACGCTCGCCCGCATCTCGGCGACGGCGGCACGCATCTCCGTTTGGATGGCCTCCCGTTCGCGCCGCCATTCTCGCCGCTCATGCGCGATTACTTCGCCGAGTGCCGTGCGCAGGGCTTCTGGGATGCCGCGGTGCTCGGCGCGGGTTGAGGACATGGCTGGATCTCCTACCCGCGCTGCACGGCTTGTGTTGGCGCCAGCATGCCAGCGAACGTCCGTCGCCTGACGGTCGAGACGTGCAGATCGATCAGCATTTCCAAAGACTCGTGAAAACCCAGCATCTGCTCGGACAGCCGGCCGGGGTCTGTCTCCCGCTCACACCGAAGGCGGACGCCTCGGAGGACCCCGTGCATCGCATCGGATATCCGTTTGGCCTGCGCGTCGAGGTCGGGGATCGTCTCGGCACCGCTCATGTCGTCACCGGCACCGCTCGATGGTAGCGACAACGCCATTCCACCAAGCCCGATCTGCTTCCTGGGCGAGTTGCGCCTCCGACTTGGGGTGCACTGGCCGCGGCGGCGGCGCTTCGGCCACGGCCGCCTCGTAGTCGGCGAGGGTCCGCGCGAGCCGTCGGGGACCGCAGACGCAGATGCTTGTGATCTTGTCGTTCCTGTTGTGCTCCCACAGCCGATTCAGCGGCGGCACCACGAACAGATCAGTCCGGCCGCGCTCCGCCATCCTGCGGTTCGCTGCGACGACGAAAGCGGACGCCGTATTCACCCGCTCCACAGCGGCCAGCATCTCGCGCGCCGCCTTGTCATAGGCGAGGACGTGCTCGACCGCTTCCGCGGCAATTCGTTCCGCCGTATCAGACTGGAGGCGAAGGAAGGCCTCCGCCTCGCGCTGCTCGGCCGCCTCAATACGAGGATGAAGCGCTCCGATGACAGCCTCAGCGCGGGCCAGCTTCTCGGCGGCCTCGCGTTTGGCGGCCTGATGCTGCGCTTCGGCGTCGGCGTCGTCGTCCAACAGGATATCGCCGAGCGCTGCTTCAAGTTCGGCCAGGCGCGCCGCGGCCGCGTCGCGCTGCGTCTCAGTCTCGCGAAGCGTCGCACGGAGGTCGGTGGAGGACGCCTCCGCCGGTGGCTTGCGCGGGCCGCGCAGGAGATTGGAAAGGCTCATGCTGCAAATGCCTCGGCGGCGTTGATCAACCGCTGTGCATTCGCACCGCGCCCGACGAGGCGGCGCATTTCGCGGAGGGGATTGAGGGCCAGGCCTGCCGCGGCGACTGCCTGCGGCACAGGAAGGCCGCGGCACACCAAGGCGGATTGAAGTTCCATCATCGGGTCCATCGCCACCTCGATTTGGCTGATCAGCGACAGCACTAGATCGCGCAGATCCTCGATCGGCCGGGCCAGTGCGGGGCGGAGAATCTCCGCCACGGCCGCGCGGGCAGCATTCGCCCGGTTCTGTGCCTCGGCCGCATCACGCTCGGCGGCGGAGTAGGCGGCCGTAGCCTCGTCCCGTACGTCCGGATCGTGGTCGCCCTGCGAGATGGCAGCCAAGGTGTTCCGCGCCGCGTCGAGGCCCGACCGGGCGATGCGCAGCGACAAGCGGGCCGTGTCCACAACTGCCATACGCTCCGGAGAGAGGGCGTCGGCGAATGCTGCCTGGATGCGTTCCAGGTCGCTGGTGATCGGGGTTATGGCGTTGCTCATGTCGTCGATTCTGCCGGTAATCCGCGGCTGTGGGGCGTCACGCGTGACGAAATTCGTTAGGCTGCAGCACAAATCTCGCGCAGCAGGCGGCTCAGTGCGTCCGCTACTGCTGCAGGATCTTCTGCATCACTCTCCGCCAACCATCCGCGATCGAGCAGCCACGCGACAACCTGATGCTCCGCGATGGGAACAGCCACGACGGCCAGGCCGCGCCGGCGCCGAGCTCGATACCGGCGGGCGCGGTCTGCCGTCGCACGCGCGCTGGCCGTCATGCGCTGCCCCTCGGCGAAACCTTGCCGCTTAGCCAAAACAAGCCCCCAACGCGGTCCGAGGGTCCTTGGCCTTGGATTCCTTCGTGGCCCCCGGGGGGGCGTGCGAGGATTTGGGGGGATCGGGGGCAGGACCGCGTTGGGCCGACCGTGTGCAGCGCCGCGTATTGAAAGGGTAAAAGTGCACCCGTGGAATGGTTGGGGACGGGCGCCTTTAGTGATTGATTTCGCGGCGCGGAAGCATTGCGGAACGACGGAGATCGGCGGATTTCGTGGGATTGCAGGCCGTCAGCCGCCTTTGATGAAATCAACCCGGAAATCAACGGAAGGTCTGCGATGTGTACGTGGGACCCTGTGCGGTCCAAACCCCTCCGTCGGGCCAGAGATTGACCTACCCCCCCGGTGCGCCGTTCGGTGCGAAGACTGCTGCTCGCGCACGTTGGGTGGTTTGGGGGGTTAGGGGGGGCGGCTTCACCACGCTTCCCCGAACTGTCAGTGACCAATCCACAAACCCAAGAGGGTGTTGTGTTGTCCAATGACAGTTTCCGCGCGTTGTACGAGAGGTACCCCTCAAACCCCCCAAACCACCCAGAGGTAGCGAACGGGCGGCCCATCATGGCGACACCGTCGCGACAACCTGCCATCTGGCGACGTTATTCTGACCTTTCGTGGTGGAGCGCTTGAACCTCTGCCCGTCCACGATCCGGCCTTCCCGGCTGAGCAGCCACCTGCCCAGTCGTTTGGTGTTCACCTCGCCGCGCTCACCAACCAAGCGGATTAGTGCGTCCCGTAGATCGGGGCGCCTATAGTCGGTTGGCTCACCCATCTGCGTCGGCTCCTTCTGGTGGATGGCATCAGCGACTTCCTTCGCGGTCATGGCGTCGGAACCGAAGGCATCCGACCAAAGCGCCAGCATCTCGCGCAGTTCGGTTAGTTCCGGGTCATCGTCCCGCGCTGCCTGCATGGAGGCGGCAGGGTCGGCGCAACCGAGCCAGACGAGGGCGCCACGCACGAGGCCGGACCAGTCCTCGAATGAAGCGATCGCTTTCGGCAGGCCAGGCAATCCAACGCCGAGATAGGCGCGCACGATGACGAGGCACGCCGAGACATATAGCCCCCGGTTGGCCTGGATCTTGGCGATTGGGTCGGCCTTGAAGTCGCGCAGTTCGGGACGCTCGACACCAGCATCGAGGCTGCACACCAGCGTCCGGCGCACCATGTCGCCGCGGACGCGGAGCGCGTTGCCGGTGGCGAACATAGATGCCTTGTTCTCGATCTCGAACAGGTCGGAACCCCCGAGCTTTCGCACGCGGATGATGGGTCGCTCGATGGCTTGGCAGAGCAGATCCCCGCCGAGTTCGCCGTTGACGTTGTCGAGGCAGGCGATCGGGTAGCCGGCAAGCAACATGCCGGTGAGCCGCTTCTCCGTCTCGCGTTCGTCGTCCACGACGCTGGTCACGGGGCATGGTCGGCCCGTGCTGATCGCGCTGACAACGTCCACCAAGTAGGATTTTCCCGAGCCGGGCGAGGTCGCTTTGAAGGCGTGCAGAGGCGCGACGGAGAGCGCGCCGCGGACTACGGGCGTGATGAGGCCAGACAGCCCAACTGCACGGCTCACATCGCCATCAAATGGAAACTCAGCGAGCAGGGACCGCAGCAGTTCCAGCGCGGCCTCGGCGTTTGCCCGCGTCGGGTTGTGCACAGACGGGCGGAGTTCAAGCTCGGGGTCTGCCATGTGGTAGAGCCGGGTAGCCGGGTCATAGCCGTGTTCCGACAGCAGGGTGCCGTCCGGGCGCAGCGTGGGCGTGGTAATCACGCCGGCGATGCGGGGAAAGCGCCATTCGCCCGTTCGCGCCAGGATCGTCATCGCCACGTCGGCGGGAGGATTGATTTCGACCCAGTCGCTCGACCGCTTGTCGAATTTTTCCCAATGCGCGACCTGACAGAGCGCGTCGCGCAGACCAGCGCAGCCGATCTCCACCAGCGCCGCGGAATGGGTCATGCGGCCACGCGACGCAGCCACGATCTGCACCGCCGGTCGCACCAGATCGCAGCCGCGCTGATAGATCGCGCGCCCCGCGTGTAAGAGTGCGCTTTCGCCTTCGGTGGCCTCGTTGTGCAGATTGCCGCCGACAACCTGGATCAGCGGTCCCTTGTGTAGCGCGCTGTCGCTGGCGGGGCGGTTGCTGCGCCCGTGGCCTTCCGCCTCGAACTGCTCCCGCGCTGTATCGAACGAGTCCGCATAGGCGGGGCCTGCTTCAGGCGGCGGTTCCTCCGAGAGGTGATAGGTGGTGCCGGTCCCCACATCGTGCAGGATCGGCTTGCCGTCACGGCGCAGGCGGATCACTGCGGCTTCGGAGGATGATGCGCGGAACGGCGTTTCGCACCGCTTCTTGCCGCCGGGCCGCATGGTGGCGACCCACTCCCGCAAGCGCTTCACCTGACCACGTGATTCGATCTCCGTTTCCCAAGTGAGGTCACCATAGGAGCGGATTACCGGCGCCTCGCGCCCCTCCTCGATATCCACGCGATGGCCTGTGCGCGCGGCGTACTCGTCCAGGTCCGGCTTGCCGGGCAGCACAATCCCCGAGAGGTCGAGAGCGCCTCCGCCAGGGTTCACCAGTTCGATGCCGGCGGGCGTTGCACTGTAGCCAGGCACCTGAACGTCGGGGCAGGCGCAGAACACAAGCCGGCCGGTATCCCACACCGACAGATCCACCACCGTCCGTTGCTGGTGTCCCACAACCTTGCCGGGTTCGATGCGTGAATGCCGGGGGGAGGCGAAGGACAGTCCCGCCGTGACGCTGGCGATGGTCGCATAGGCCTTCAGCACGGCAATGCGGGCAGGGTCCGAGACGCGGATCCACGCATGCGTAGCCGCGCCGCCCGAGGCGCCGTCCTGCACCACCCGGGCACTGCTACCGCGCAGTTCGATGCGCTCACAGGTCGAGATGCCAGGGATGATCTTGTCGAGCATCCCGAGCCGTTCGCCGAATGGCTGGCGCTGCCAGGCCTCCGGCATGCCGGGCGGATTGTCCGCGTCGAGTAGAAGCCAAGCGCCGGGACTGATGCCGCGCTTCAGGCGAGCCGCGACCCTGCTTCCGTGGATGTCATGGACACCGCCGGGGACCTCGCCGACCTTACCGTTGAGCATGGTCGCAAACTGCTTCTCGGGGACGACGCGGAAGGGCTGGTCGCCAGCGTCGCGGAACACGCCTGGGCAGATGACCAGGTCGGGCGCTTCGGTGACTTCACGCAACAGCGCCATCATAGCAGCGGCGTCGGGAACGTCGCGCGTCGTCGCCTCGCCTTCCGTCACATGGGCGACTGCGCGCTTCTCGATACCGGCCGCGCCCATGGTGTAGCGCTTGCAGACCATCGCTGGCTGGATTGACCGAATGATGGTGACGGGGGAACCGATGGCGGCGGACGCCGGGCGCTCCGGGTTGAAGTCCATGCCGTCAGCCATTCGGCACCCCCTGCGACGCCATGGCGCTGTTCCACAGCCACGCGGCCGAAGCCTCATCGGCTTCACCGGGCGGCGGGGTGTCCGCATAGATTGCGGTGCGAACCCGGAAGCCGGGCTGAACCTGCTTCACCAGGACAAAGGTCAGGAAGTCGGGATGCGCCGGAACCTCGCCGAACATCGGGCGCCGCATGCGATGGCTTCGGCCGGGGTTCTCGGCGAACCAGCGGCGATCCGCGTCGCTCGCCTGCTCT
Organism: Roseomonas sp. CAU 1739; assembly: GCF_039839775.1. Classification (NCBI taxonomy): domain Bacteria; kingdom Pseudomonadati; phylum Pseudomonadota; class Alphaproteobacteria; order Acetobacterales; family Roseomonadaceae; genus Roseomonas; species Roseomonas sp. CAU 1739. Next base: position 33,834 of record NZ_JBDOQQ010000030.1, on the reverse strand, counting down.
GTGGCGCGCATCAGTCGGTCGGTCAGCGGCGCCGGGCCGATATGGACGTTATCCATGCCGCGCCTCCGTCATGTGACGAGCGCGCGCGCCCAGCACCTGCTTGAGCCAGTCGGCGTCGCGCATCAGTTGCGCGCCGAGGGCAGTGCGGTTTTCGTGGAGGCAGCCGCGGGCGGCATCGCGCGTCAGCATTTCGAGGAACACCAGTTCGCTGACGCTCATCAGGTGCACCACGGGCCGGCCGCCGACCGTCTGGCCGACGCCCGGTGTCTCGCGATAGTCCGCGGGATTTCGAGGGAGAGGGATGCGCAACACTATGCGGCCCTCCCCTGGATGAAGGCCGTGCGCACCGCGACTGCGGCGAGCATTTCAAGGTACGTCGCCATGGCCTCGTCGCCGCGGCGGCGCAACTCACCGGCCTCGGCCAGGAGTTCGTGGATCTTTTTCGTCATCGTGTCTTCCTCTCGGGAAGCGCACGGCGGGCTGGAAATCGGCGACTGGATCCGCTACATCGGGGGTGTCGAGTAGCCCGTATGTATTTCCCCAGCCCCCGCCGGCAGCCGCGCCGAGCGGGGGTTGTTGTTACGGGGTGAAGCGAACCAGGCCGGCGATCGCCAGCAGGATCAGCAGCGCGACGGACGGGCCGGCGAGGGCGAGGGCGGCGCGCATCAGGCGGCGACCTTCGCGATCGGCAGCGACGCGATCAGCGCGCGCAGGCTGTCTGCTGTGATGTACGTGGTGGCGCCGATCTTCCGCAGGTCGAGCTTGCCTTCGGCGCCGAGCCGATAGGCGGTGCTGCGCGCGATGCCGGTGATCGGCTTCGATTGCGAGATCGGGATCAACGCAGGGAGGGCGATCGGCGGCAGGAGCAATGCCGTGGCAGCTGGGTTATCCATCGTGAGCCGTCCTGGGTTCGGGTGGGGACGGGCTCTTGAGTAACTACATGGCGGCACTGATTCCAAAGCGGATAGCGGACGAATTGCGGGCGTCCGCAATGTCCGCAATTGGCACTTTGGTCACACTCCCTTTGCGACACCTGGCCTGCCGCGGACTGCATCGGGCAGTCGGTTCCATGCGGCTCGCGCCTGCGCATGCGTCGCACTGGTTTCGCGGACGCACGTTGCGATCGCGTCGTCACGCTTCCTGCCAGCAGCGTTGGCTTCCATCCACGCACTGGCCATGGAAGCGACCGCGCTATCCACCGCCGGCACAACGGTGCTATCCGCGGCCGGCACAATCCGAAGCATCGTGAGGGTTGTCACGGGTCCCCAGCCCCCAAGGCGTACTCGTAGGACACCGTGTGAGATGCTTAGCCACAGCACCGAACCAGATGGTGGCGGATCTTCATCCAGGTACTCACGCGGCAACATCATGCATGGCGCAGCGAGAGGTGCATCTTTGTCGCGACCGGAGAAAGTTAGGTCGCCGCGCACTCGCCCGAGGTGCCGCAGCAGTTCTTCGCTCATGCGTTCCAGCGCAACGGCCTGATCGTCCGCTCGCCGGCAATCCGACGCGGCCATGGGGATCAGCGCGTCTACCGCTTGACTGAGAGTCCAGCCTCCGTCGGGAGGCATCGGAACTGACATGCTGCGCCTCCGATGCGCTCTCCGAAGTCGAGACGGGGGAAGCCCGGTCGGAGTTCCGGGTTTTCGGCGGCCAAACCTATCCCCCGCCGTATCGTAGCCGGCGGCTGCGGCGATTCGCACGGCTAACGCGTCGATCCTGCTGTCAGCCGTTCCTTCTCCACCGACTTGAACAGCACGATCGCATCGGCAGCGTTGTCGTCGCTGGGTGCGAAGCCGTGCGCCCGGCACCAGGCGATCGCTTCGGTCTTCGCTGTGCCGGCAGGAAAGTCACCGCGCCCCATAACCTCACGCCTCGTCCGCCAGACAGGTTCCTCACGCACGGCGATGCCGTGCTGGTGCGCCAGCAAGTGCAGATGCGCCGCAAGCCCGTAGGCGAGGCGGGTGCTGCTCAAGCCCTGCGTCGATCCAAGCGGTGCCTCGATGGCGATCTCGGCGGGGTGGTGCTGGCGGATGAGCGCGTGGATCCAGCGAACGAGGTCCGCATAGACGACACCATGGGACCGGCCCTGCAATTCCACGGTGCCGTATTCGGGGTGTGCGCCGGGGACGCCAACGCACCACCCGAATTTGCGCGCCAGATCCAGGCACAAGACCGGGCGCGGGGTCGCCCGGTCGGGCCAGTCGAAGAGAGGGGCGGCGTTCATGTCGCTCCCCCGACGCGCAGAAGGTGCCGCACGATGGCCCATGCCCAAACAGCAACCACGCCATCCGGTTCATCATCGTCGGCGCCGCCACCGTCCCTGGCGTGTGCCATCGTTGCACGCGCCATCGCCATAATGCCCTCCATCGTCTCCGGCCGCGCCGCGCACATGGCATCGGCGATGCGGTCATAGGGCCGCCATTCCGGCGATGTGTCGTCTAGGTCGGCCGGCGTCGCTGACAGGTCGCGCAGCACGTCCGACATGGTGTCGCATAGCGCGATCAACGGCGCGTCGGCGGTGGCAGCCACAGCGGGATCAGCCGCCAGGACCGCGGGGGCAACGAAGGTGGCGGCGAGAACGCCGCGACGGGGCCGCGGGTTCATGCGCGCGTCTCCTGCCTCGGCAATTCCGCAGCGGTCGCGGCATCGACTTTGATCGCCGCGATCGCCGCCGCCATCGGACCATCCGACAAGGTCGCATCCTCGATGCGGCCGGCTAGGTGCTGCACCTTCACCGCGAAGTCTTCGGCGGTCAGCGGATTCCGTTCCGCGATCTTCTCCGACAGGAAATCATCGAACGCCACCAAGGCATCAAAGTCATCGTCGGAGAAGCGCCCGCCAGCAACATGGATCGCGGCGTAGAAGATGCGCGCGCAGGTGACCAAGTCGCGCATCGGCGCGGCGGCAAAAGTGGCAGCGAGGCGCGCATGCCTGCTGGTTTCGGACGGATTCGGGGCGGTATGCTGCTCAGCAGTCATGATCGCGGTCTCCTTGGGACTGCGGTTGTGGTGAGGGCCTTCCGCGCTTCCGACGCGGTCGGGCTAGGCGCCGGCAGCGGGCTATGCCGGCGAAGCTTCACCCGATGCCGGTTCGGCGGCCTTTTCACCGCGCATCGCGGTTTCCAGCCGAAATTCCACTTCCTTGCTCATCGAGCGGTGGTTCGCCGCCGCCGTTGTGGCCAGCCAAGCTTTAAGCCCGGCAGGCAGTCGGATCAGCAGCTTCGGATCATCCCGTCCCAAATGGCCCTCCATGACATGCAGTCACCGTGACTGCCTCGGCATGGTGTCACCGTGACATTCTCGCGGTCAAGGAAATTGTATGGCACGGTGACTTCATGGCCCGCGAAGATCCGAAATTCATGCTGCGCCTTCCCGGAGATATGCGTGACCGCATCACAGAGGCGGCGAAGGCCAACAATCGCTCGATGAATGCGGAGATCGTGGCCCGGCTAGATCGCTCTTTCCTGACAAAGTCGCCTGGGCAGTCGATGGGCAGCGCGTTGCGAAAACTGTCGCGGATTGATCCCGTCGCTTTACAGGCGCTTTTTCAGGTAGCCAGCGAGACGGACCCGGCAGAGTTCGACCATGCGCTGGATGATCTGGCGACAACGCCAGCATCGCCGCCTGCCCCCACGAGCCGATCAGTCGGCCCCGAGGACGAATCCCGGGGCGGGCATGAGGCGCCCGGCGGGCCTGGGCCTACAGTACCCGGGACGGGGCGGAGGCGATCATAAGCAGGAGAGTAGGATGCGAGACGGCGCTCTTGTGGCTTTGGCGGCGGCCGGCCTGGCTCTCGCGGCCTGCGCCAGCACTACGGTGAACCTGCAACGCGCCACGGCGGCGGCGATCGACCGCAACGTCTTGCCTGAAAGCATCTCCATCCAGGAAATCGATCGGCGCGCAAGCAGCGTCACGTGGACCGCGGTGGCGCCGACGGGGACGTATTCTTGCACCGCGGATGACATGGTCCGGCGTCCTTACTGTGCGAGCCGCTAGCGAATGGCTGGTGCAGCATGGGCACCTGCGGGCCTAAAGTCCGTCCTGCCGTTATCCACACACCTAACCGTTTCATCCACGCAACCGGCCGGCGAGTGGCCCTACGGTTGGCACCCATCATACTACCGGCTGAGGACCGGATTGGGTTCAGACTGAACGGGAACCCGAAAGTGCTTCGGGCACGAAAAACCCCGCCGGCCGGAGCGGGCGGGGTTCGTAAACCTCATGGTTACAACGAGACTAAGCGTCCTCCCGCTCCATCTCTGTGGTCCGCGACGGCTCTTCAGTCCGCCGGTAACGCCCCTGCAGGGCAATCATCGCGGCGGCGACCTCGCGACCATAAGCGAGCATATGTTCACGACGCTCCCGACGCTCGTTGACCGTCTCCGTTCGGCTTGGTTCGAGGAGCGTCTTTGTCATCGCTCTCTTTATCGGAATGTCCTTTAACATCAGTAACCTCTCGGGCGGGAGGAATCTCACAGATCTCAACGATAGCCGACTGAGCAGGTTTCACCATCATCATATCGGCCATACGAGCCTCCAGGAATCGCCATATCGACGACGTAGGCAGGCTCACGCGCTCAAAGATCTCCTTAGCTTCCTCGTGATCAATTACGAAATCATGTGCTGGGTAGTCGTGGACAAGCCGGCGCAAGCCGTTCGGTTTGAGATTTTTGTACCTTCGGTTGAGGCGCTCGCCATACTTCATGGCGACGTTCAGGTCCCTGAAATCCTGGCCCAGCATGTCTGGATTCACCTGCTCGTAGATGCGTCCCATCACCTTCGCCGTGGTACGTGCGGCAACGTCTGCCGCCGCCTTAAACGAGACGCTTCCACCACTGCTGCTGATGATTTGCATCATGAAGTGCTCAAACAACTCAAAGGTGTGCGTCTTCAAGTCAGAGATAGCAGAACGGGTTACAAGCCCAGAGCGACGCCCGATAATGTCATCTTTGGGAAGGAGTTGGACATCGAGGGGGCCGAGATCGCCGAAAGGACTTATTATCAGTTCGTTTGCTGCAACTGCCATAAGCGTGCCCGCACTCTTGCAGCCTGAAGGAATGAACGCGACTACATCATCGTAGATAGATTGCAGATACCGACCCGTCCGGTACGCGTAGTCTGCCAAACCTCCGTTTGTCACTATCGCAACAACGGCCTTCTGTGGCCCCCCTGCCGTCCTTGATTTCGTTACTTCCTGCATAACTCTGGCATACAAGTTGGAATCAACGGGGCTGTTGATCAGCAAGAAGTCGTAGCCGGCCGCGAATTTGTCGGCTGCGGATCCAGACCCCTTTTTGCCGCTCGCCTTGGCGACACCGTCCGACTTTGGGGGTCCGTCAGGGGCTCGTTTACCACTCATGGCCCAGCATTGCCTCGCGATTTTGTGTGCGGCCTAATCTACCTGGGAGCGTGCGGCCTTTCTACCATCTATTCGACCTCATCATTCGCCAGCACTTCGATGAACCGCGCGACAGCAGCCTGCGCCCGCCCGATCGCCTTCCGCCGCCCCCTTCCCGCAAAACGTCGCCCATTCCTCCATAAGCGTCGCCCGCTTCGCGAAGAGGTCGCCCCGCCGATAGGCAGCCTCGACCTTGTCGCCGATGGCGTGCGCAAGCGCAGCCTCGGCAACTGAGTGGGGTGTGCTCGTCGCCTCCTCGCACCAGTCGCGGAAGGCGCTGCGGAAGCCGTGTACCGTGAGATCCCGGCGCTTCATCCGCCGCAGCAGCATCAGCATGGACATATTGGAAAGCGGCTTGCCCTTGGCCTGGCCGGGGAACACCGGGGCATCACCCGACTTAGAGTGCAACGGCGCCATGAACGCCAGAACCGCCAACGCAGCGCCAGACAACGGCACACGATGCTCCCTTCCTGCCTTCATGCGATCGGCCGGCACGGTCCACACCGCAGCTTCGAGGTTGATCTCTGACCAGCGCGCCCCGAGGGCCTCGCCAGTCCGCGTCGCGGTCAGAATGCAGAATTCCAGCGCGCGGGCGGCGGTGCCTGATTGCGCGCGGACGCGGGCCATGAAGTCGCCCATCTGCTGCCATGGCAGGGCGGCGTGGTGCTCGACCTTGGCAACCTTCGACGGTGGAGGCAGCAGGTTTGCCAGATGCCCGCGCCACCGGGCGGGGTTGGGTGTCGTTCGCCAGCCGCGAGCGATGGCATAGTCTAGAACGGATTCAATGCGCCCTCGCACGCGCGTTGCGGTCTCGGATTTGGCTGTCCAGATGGGCTGGAGGCAGCGCAGCACGTCATCCGTGCTGATCTCTTCGAGACCCATGCTGCCGATGTGCGGGAACGCATAGGTGGTCAGTGTCGAGGTCCATTGGGCCCGATGCTTTGCGTTGCGCCAGCCGGCCTCGTGTGCTGCCGTGTAGAGCGTCGCCACGGCGCGGAAGTCCCGCTCACTGGCCTCAGCCCTGGCAGCCTCTCGTTGGGCCTCTGCCAGCGCCGCGGCAGCGTGTTCATCGCGCTGAGCGATGGGGTCAACGCCGTCCCGTAGTTTCCGCTGCGCGTCGGCCGCAGCGTGGCGCGCCTGCGCGATAGTGAGGCCTCGCTTCCCGTCTGCGTCGTATCCGCCGAGCCCCATCTCCCGAGCCCTGCCCCCAAGCATGTAGCGAAGCGTCCACTTCGCGGAGCCAGGCCCTGTGATGCGCAGGTAGAGGTTCCCGCCGTCGGCTTTGGCGCCAGGCTTCCCAGCGCTCACTAGCGCCCTGACAGCAACGGCCTGTAGCCGTCCGCCGATCCTGCCCGCTGCCATCGCATCGCCCCATCGTCCACAATCCAGTCCACAATACCCTTGTGGACTGGAAGGGGATAGACGGGAACGGCTAGGGACACTCAGTAAGCGCCTCTGACGGGAAGAAGCCGTATAACCGCCATAAACCGGTCAGCCTGGGACGGGCCGGAACATGAGTGAGGCGGATTTCGGGTCCGCCAATCCTTCCAATTATTGAACCGACCCGCATGCGCGACAGACGCATGCCTTGTCGCGCCTATCCTGGCCAACGGCCTGTCGATGGGCGTGAAGCGACGGCCAATCCGCGTTGCTCACACGCAGGGGCCCCGAAATTCCGGCGCCCCGCGCCTCCGGCCGCTCCTCCTCTCGACGCAACCGAGGCCGCCTCCGAACCCGTGGGCTGTGTCGGCCCATGGGCGAACACAATTCTTCTTTTGTTGCGAACGACTCGCATTAGCGATATCACCCTGGCCCGAACGCACGCCTTCCAGGAGCATCGCCCTTGTCCACCCGTCGTGCCCTGCTGGCCCTTGCCATGGCCAGCGTGGCGGCACCCGCCGCCCACGCCCAAGCCCTGCCTGCGAAGCGTGCCATCCTCGCCACCTATGCCGATATCGCTGCCGCGATGTACGCCGATGCGCTGGCCGGCGCCCGCGCGCTGCAACAGGCCGTCGCACGGCTGGTCGAGGCACCGTCCGAACAGACCCTCGCGGCCGCCCGCCGCGCCTGGATCGCCGCTCGCGTGCCCTATCAGCAGACCGAGGCCTATCGCTTCGGCAATCCCATCGTCGATGCCTGGGAAGGGCGGGTGAATGGCTGGCCGCTCGATGAGGGCCTGATCGACTACGTCGACACCGAACGCTACGGCGACACCAGCGACGAGAACCCGCTCTTCACCGCCAACATCATCGCGTCGCGCGAAATTTCCCACGCCGGCGAGACGATCGACATCACCACCATCACGCCCGAAGTGCTGACCCGCCTGCATGAGGTCGGCGGCGTCGAGGCGAACGTGACCATCGGCTGGCACGCCATCGAATTCCTGCTCTGGGGCCAGGACCTCAACGGCACCGGCCCGGGCGCGGGCAATCGCCCCTACACCGATTACCTGCGCGGGGAGGGCGGGACCGGCGGCAACCAGGACCGTCGCGCCGCCTACCTCACCACCGTCATCGCCATGCTGGTAGCGGAGCTCGAGGCGATGGTGGCGAACTGGGCGCCAAATGGCGCGGCGCGGCGGGCGCTCACGGCACGCGGCCCCGATGCCGGGCTGACCGCGATGTTCACCGGCCTCGGCAGCTTGTCCTATGGCGAACTCGCCGGCGAACGCATGAAGCTCGGGCTGATGCTGCACGACCCGGAGGAGGAGCATGACTGCTTCTCCGACAACACCCACAACAGCCACTTCAACGATGTGGTCGGCATGCGCGCCGTCTATCTCGGCGAGTACCGCCGCACCGATGGTTCGATCGTCCGCGGCCCGTCGCTGTCGGATTTCGTGCGCCACGTCGTCCCCGCGCTGGACCGCGAGATGCGCGCCCGGCTCGACGCCACCCTCGCCGCCATGCAGGCGATCAAGACGCGTGCCGAGACGGTCGAGGCTTATGACCAGATGCTCGGCGAGGGAAATGCCGAGGGCAGCGCCCTGGTCCAGGCGGCGATCGACCGACTGCTGGAACAGACCCGCACCATCGAGCGCGTGATGGCGGCGCTGCGCCTCAGCGCAAGCTTCGAACGCTCGGACAGCCTCGACAATCCCGCGGCGGTGCGGCGGCCGTAGCGCGATGCGCCGCGTAGTGCTGCTGGCCGGCGCCGTCCTCCTGACCGGCGCCCTTTCCGCGCAGGATGGGCCGGAGCCGGCGGAATTGCTGCCGGGCAGTGCCGCCACCGTCCATGTCGCGCGTGATGCGCGTGCTTTCTCGCTCTCCTCGGCGACGCTGCCCTTCGACCGACAACTCGATTTCCGCGTCGGCGACGGCGTGTTCCGCAAGCTCTGGGTGTCGGCCCCCTCCTCGACGACCAACTCGGACGGGCTCGGGCCGCTCTACAATGCGCGGGGCTGCCAGTCCTGCCATCTGCGCGACGGGCGGGGCCGACCGCCGGAAGCGGGAGAGGCGGCGTCCTCCCTGCTGGTGCGGATCGGTGCGGCAGATGGGTCGCCGGACCCGGTCTATGGCGGGCAATTGCAGACCTTCGGCATCCAGGGCCATCCGGCCGAGGGACGCGTTCACCCGGATTGGACCGAGGAGGAGGTGGCGCTCGCCGGCGGCGAGGTCGCGCATCTGCGCCGCCCGCATTGGCGCATCGACAGCTGGGGCTATGGCGACCCGATGCAGGGCCTTCGGCTTTCCGCCCGCAGCGCGCCGCCGATGATCGGCCTCGGCCTGCTGGAGGCTATCCCCGAGGCCGAGATTGTCGCCGGCGCCGACCCCGACGACCGCAACCATGACGGCATCCGCGGCCGCGCCGCTTTCGTGCCGAGCGCCTTCCTCGGCCGCGCCGCCCTCGGTCGCTTCGGTTGGAAGGCGCTGGCGCCGACCATGGAAGACCAGATCGCCGATGCCTTCCGCGCCGATATGGGCCTGTCCACCACGCTGCATCCCGAAGGCTTCGGCGAATGCACCGCGGCCCAGGTCACCTGCAGGGGTGCACCCACGGGTGGCGAGCCCGAGGTCGATCCGCGCCTGTTCGACCTGACCGTCTTCTACGCGCGCAACCTCGGCGTGCCGGCGCGCACTGCGCCGTCGCCGCAGGTGCTGCGCGGCCGGACCATCTTCCGCGAGACCGGCTGCTCGTCCTGCCACCGCCCGTCCTTCACCACCGGCCAGGTGCCCGGGCGGCCGGAGCATTCCGCCCAGCGCATCTGGCCCTATACCGACATGCTGCTGCACGACATGGGCGACGGCCTCGCCGATGATCGTGCCGAGGGCGCCGCGACCGGCCGCGAGTGGCGCACCCCGCCGCTGTGGGGGCTCGGCTTCACCCGCGTCGTCAGCGGCCATACGCAGCTCCTGCATGACGGCCGCGCACGCAACGCGCTGGAGGCGATCCTCTGGCATGGCGGGGAAGCCCAGGCGGCGCGCAACCGTGTGGTCGGCCTGCCGCCCGCCGATCGCGCCGCCCTCCTCGCCTTCCTGGACAGCCTGTGATGCCGACACGTCGCCTGCTTCTCGCCGCCCTGCTCATCGCGCCTGCCGCCGCGCGCGCCCAAGCCGTGGAGGCGACGCAGCGCGCCGCGATCCGCCGTGCCGTGGCGCGGCACATCATCCCCGGTTTCACCGCCTTCGCCGAGACAGCACAGGGTTTCGCCGCCGCGACCGACGCCGTGCGCGCCGCCCCCACGCAGCCCGAGCCAGCGCGTCGCGCCTGGGCCGCGACCTCCCTCGCCTTCCAGCGCATCCGCCATCTGCGCTTCGGGCCGCTTGACGAGTTCGACCGCGGCTTCCGCATCGACTTCTTCCCCGACACCCGCAACAGCATCGGCCGCGAGATGGCCGAACTGCTGCGCGCCGCCGATCCCGCCCAGGTCACGCCCGATGCCTTTCGCAGCGGCCGCGTCGCCGCGCAGGGGCTGCCGGCATCCGAACGCCTGCTGTTCGGCGACGAGGCATCGAAGCTCGCCGCATCGGACCAGCCGTTCCGTCGCGTCCTGCTGGCCGCCATCGGTGCAAACCTCGCCGGCATGGGCAGCGACATGCTGCAGGAATGGACGCGCAGCGAACGCCCCTATGGTGCGCTGCTCGAAGGCACGCCGGATGGCGGCTATGCCTCGACCCAGGATGGCATGGTGACGCTGTTCAAGAACGTCGTGGGCGGGCTGGAATTCCTCGCTGAACGCCAGGTCGCCCGCGTGCTCGGCCCGTCCCTGCGCGAAGCCTTCCCACGCCGGGCAGAGGCCCGGCGCAGCGGGGAATCCCTCGCTCTGCTGCGCGCCTCGCTCGCGGCGCAGCAGGAGTTCTGGATGGTGACCTTCGCCCCCATGCTCACCGCGGCGGATGTGGCGCTGGCGCGGCAGGTGGCCGATCTCTATGCGCAATCCGTCGCTGCGGCCGCGCGTATCGCGCCGTCGCTCGAAGTGGCGGTGACGCGCACCGATGGCCGCACCGCGGTCGAAGCCCTGCTGCGCCCGCTCGGCACGCTCCGCCGTCTGTTGGCTGAGCGCGTCGCCGCCGCGATCGGGCTTCCGCTTGGCTTCAATTCGATGGATGGCGATTGATGACGACCCTCGGACGCCGCGCCGTCTTCGGACTTATCGGTTTCGCCGCCGCCGCGCCCGCCGCTGCCGATGTACCGAGCTATCTCTCGGCCGCGGCGGACGAGGAAGGGCGGTGGCGCGCCGTGGCCTTCGCGCTGGATGGCACGCCGCGCTTCGACATCCCGCTGCCCGCGCGCGGCCATGGCGCCGCGGTTTCCCCCGATGGCGAGCTTGCCGTGCTGTTCGCGCGCCGGCCCGGCAGCTTCGCGCAGGTTCTGCACCCGGCCGAAGGGCGCGTCGGCGCAACCATTTCCCGCGCCACGGAGCGGTGGTTCTGCGGCCATGGCTGCTTCTCGGCCGATGGCGCGCTGCTCTATGCCACCGAACTGGACGACGCCGGGGATGGTGTCGTCGGCGTCTATGCGGTGCGGCGCGGCTTCACGCGGATGGGTGAATTCCCTACCGACGGCGCGGATCCGCACGACATCCGCCTGACCCCGGATGGGCGCGCCTTGTGGGTCGCCAATGGCGGCATCCGCACCGATCCGAGCGTACCCCGCGTGCGGCTCGACCTTGAGAGCTTCGAGAGCGGTATCGTGCTGCTCGATGCCGCCAGCGGTGCGCTGCTGTCCCGGCGCGCGCTGGGTGGTGACGACGCACTGTCCCTGCGGCATCTGGCGCTCGATGCGACAGGGGCGCTCTACGTCGCCATGCAGCATGAAGGGCCACGTTTCGAACGCCCGCCGCTGATCGCCGCGACGACCGTGGATGGGGTGGCCGCGTTGGACGCGGGGGATGAGCTTTGGCGCGGGCTCAACCACTACACCGGCAGCGCGGCGGCCGGGCAGGACGGCGAGGTCATCGCGGTGACCAGCCCACGTGGCGGGCGCGGCGTGTTGATCGCGGCACGTTCGCGCCGCGTCCTGACATCCTTCGCCATGCCGGATGGCTGCGGCGTGGCGGCCACGCCGGGTGGCTTCGTGGTGACCTCGGGTCTCGGCCGTGTGGCGCTGGTGGGGGACTCAGCGCCGCCGAGGGACGTTGCGGCGGCCTGGCTGGGGCGAATGCGCTGGGATAACCATCTCGTCGGGCTGTAGGGGCGGGACGCCGCCTTTTTCAGGACGATGCCGCCATGGGGAGCCGGGGAGCGGCGTTACTCTTCTCCAGTTCGCACCCGACCAAAGGCCCTTGGGGCTTTGGAAGCCGTCGTCCCGTGTTGGGCAGGGCAGGCGCTTCGCGAGGCCATGGATGCGCTGAGCCCCCCGTTTCCCGAATCCCTTGGGGATGTCGTGCCGGCAACACGCTGCGTATGGTCGGCGGGCCAGGCGAACCCAACACCCATTCCCCGCGGTCCAGGGGGCCGTCGCCCCCTGGCGGGGTGAGGCTTGGAGAGGGGCAGCGCCCCTCTCCAATCACGAGCGCGCCGCGCAACACCCGCAGACCGACTTCAACCCGCCGCCCCCCCGCGTGGCGCAATCGGCGTCGGCATCGGGCAGGCCGCCTCGATCACCTCCGCCGCATCCAGCGCCAGGTCCTCGCGCCAGCGCGCGGCCATGATCTGCACGCCCATGGGCAGCCCGTCCGCGAGGCCCGTCGGCACCGACACGCCAGGAAGGCCAAGCAGCGGCGCCGCCAGCATTGGCGCCTGGGCGCGGAACACGCTGTCGAAGGCCTGCGTTCCCTGAAGGTCCAGCCCCTGAGGGAAGGGCGGCTCCAGCGATACCGGCAGCAGCAGGATCGGATGGTCCGCCAGGAACGCCGCCCATGCGCGCTGCCGTGCCGTGCGCCGCGCCGCCGTCGCGGCCCAGGCCGCGAGGCTGAGTTCCGGCGCGCGCGCCATCATCGCGGCGAAGGTCTGCTGGGCGCCCTCATCGCCCAGCTTCGCGAAGCCATCGGCGAGGGCGATGCGACCTTCGGTGCGGCTGAAGGCTTCCCAATCCTCGACCGTGCCGGGGAAGTCAGGCGGCGAGACTTGTTCGACCACATATCCGGCCGCGGCGAGAATCCGCCCGGCATGTTCCGCAGCCTCCCGCACGGCCGGATGCACGCCGCCGCCCATCGGGTCGGGACACAGCGCGACGCGGATCGGCCGCGGCCGCGGCGCGCCGGTCAATGGTGCCGGCATCCACCACGGATCGCGCGCATCGCCCTGCGCCATGACGGACAGGGCCAGCCGCAGGTCCCGCACGCTGCGCGCCAGCGGCCCCTGCGCCGACATCAACTGCGCCGAGATCGGCCGTTCCGCCGCTGCGGTCGGGTTGTAGGCCGGGATGCGGCCGAAGGACGGCCGGATGCCCGCCACGCCGCAGGCATAGGCCGGATACCGCACCGACCCGCCGAGGTCGTTGCCGTGCGCGATCGGCCCGATGCCGGCAGCGACCGCCGCCGCCGCGCCGCCCGACGACCCGCCCGGCGTATGCTCCGCGCTCCAGGGGTTCAACGTGCGGCCATGCAGGTCGTTCTCGGTGAACCAGCGCATCGACAGCGCCGGCGTGTTGGTGCGGCCGAACAGGATGGCGCCGGCACGGCGCAGATTGCCGACGACGGCGCTGTCCTCCTTCGCCACCAATGAGGCAAGCGGCACGCAGCCATTGCTGGTCGCGACGCCCTTCTGGTCGACATTGATCTTGGTGCTGACCGGCACGCCGTGCAGTGGACCAAGCGCATCCCCGCGCGCGAGCGCGGTATCCGCCGCATTGGCCGCGGCGAGCGCTTCCTCGCCCAGCACCTCGACCACTGCGTTGATCGCGGGATTCACCTCGGCGCAACGGGCCAGGACGGATTGTGTCGCCTCGCGCGCCGAGATCGCGCGCAGGCGAATGGCGCGCGCCATGTCGGTGGCATCCCAGCGCCAGGGTTCGGGCGGGAGGTTCTGCATGGGTGGTCCTGAGTCCTTCGGGGGCGTCGCGGCCAGCCTATCGCGGCGTCGTGCGGCGAAGAAACCCCGGGGCGGGCTTCCGCCCCCGCGCCCGCGGTGCGAGGCTCCGCCCGGGCAGCAGGAGCATCGACATGGCCGGAACACGCGAAGGCGCAATCGCAGCGGCGCAGGGGCTGTACGATGACGGCACCTACCTCGCCCATCTGCGGCGCCTGGTGGCGGTGCCGACGGAAAGCCAGATGCCCGACCGCCTGCCCGACCTGCACCGCTACTGCGCCGAGGTGCTGCCCGGCGTGATGGACGGCATGGGCTTCGAGATCCGCCTGCTGGAGAACCCTAATGCCGGCCGTGGTCCGGTCATGCTCGCCAGCCGGATCGAGGACCCCGCGCTGCCGACCGTGCTGGTCTATGGCCATGGCGATGTGGTGCGCGGCCTCGCCGGGAAGTGGACCGATGGCCGCGACCCCTGGGCGGTCACCGAGGCCGGTGACCTGTGGTACGGCCGCGGCACGGTGGACAACAAGGGCCAGCACCTGATCGCCATCGAGGCGCTGCGCGCCGTCATCGCCGAGCGCGGCAGCCTCGGCTTCAACGCGAAGGTCTTCGTCGAGACGGGCGAGGAGGTCGGCTCCCCCGGCCTGCGCGGCTTGATGCAGCGCGACCGCGACCTGCTGAAGGCGGATGTCTTCATCGGCCTGGACGGCCCACGCCAGACCACCTTCATGCCCGAGCTGAAACTCGGTGCGCGCGGTGGCGTCGCCTTCGACCTGGTGGTGCAGTTGCGCAAGAATGCGGCCCATTCCGGCCATTGGGGCGGCGTGCTGCCTGATCCCGGCTTCATCCTGGCGCATGCGATGGCCAGCATCGTCACGCCGCAGGGGCGCATCCGCGTGAAGGGCTGGCTGCCGCAGAGCGTGCCCGAGAGCGTGCTGAAGGCGAGCCGCGAGATCGTCTTCGAGGATATCCCCGGCCTGCCCGAAGCCGACCCGGATTGGGGCGAGCCCGGCCTGTCGAAATCGGAGAAGATCTTCGCCTGGACTTCCGTGATCGTGCTGGCGCAGATCACCGGCCACCCGGATGCGCCGACAAACGCGGTGCAAGGCGAATCCCGCGCCCGGCTTCAGGTGCGCCACACCGTCGATGTGCCGGGCGAGGCCATCATTCCGGCGCTGCGCGCGCATCTCGACGCCGAGGGCTTCCCGATGGTGCAGGTGATCCCGGTGATGGAACGCGACATGTTCGGCGCATCTCGCACCGATCCGGCCGATCCCTGGGTGGGCATGGTCGCCGGTTCCATGGCGCGCACCGCGAACCGAGCGCCCAACGTCATTCCGAATTCCTCCGGGTCGAACCCGTCGAACATCTTCATGGAGGAACTCGGCGTGCCGGTACTGTGGGTGCCGAATTCCTATGCCGGCTGCAACCAGCACGGGCCGGACGAGCACGCGCTCGCACCGCTGTTGCGCGAGGGCCTTGGACTGATGGCTGGCATCTGGTGGGATATTGGGGCGGGCGCGGCGCCGCGCCGGTGAACCTCCGCCCATCGCGCCAGGCCTGGCTGGTTGTTGCCGGCGGCTTTGTCGCCTTCACCGTCAGCGCCAGCCTGATGCACGCCTACACCGTGTTCCTGCTGGCCTTCATCGCCGATTTCGCCTGGACGCGCGCGGAAGCGAGCCTCGCCTATTCCGTCGGCCAGGTAGTCGGTGGTGTGTCCTCCCCGCTGGTGGGCGGGTTGGTGGACCGGCTGGGCGCGATGCGCATGGTACTGCTCGGCGGCTGCCTGCTGACGCTCGGCCTTGTCGGCAGCGCGATGGCGACGTCGCTGTGGCAGATGGTGTTCCTCTATGGTTTCGTGATGACGTTCGGCGCGGGCTGCATCGGCATGGTGGTCTTCGTGCCGCTGGTTTCGCGACTGTTCGTGGAACGGCGCGGCCTCGCCATCTCCATCCTGCAATCGGCGAATGGGTCTGGCCGCGCCGTCTCGGCCCCCGTTGCACAGTTGCTGATCGACGCGCATGGCTGGCGCGGCGCCTACTGGATCCAGGCAGGGGTGATGGCGGTGCTGGTGGTGCCGCTCGCCCTGATGTTCCGCCGCGCCGAATCCGCCCTACCGGCGCCGGCGGCGGACAAGGCCGTCGCCAACGTGACAGCGGCGCGCGACTGGACGCTGACGGCGGCGATGCGCACGCGGCATTTCTGGTTGTTGTTCCTGGTCTACGCGCTGACCAGCATCGGGTCGTTCCTCGTCTCCCTGCACCAGATCGCCTTCGCGGTCGGTGTGGGATTCGATCCGCTCTATGCCGCCTTCGTGCTCGGTACCGGCGCGCTGCTGGCGCTGCCAGGCGTGATCATCACCGGCAGCATCTCCGACGTGATCGGGCGGGAGAAGGCGGCGATCACGACCTACATCATCTCGATGATCGGATCGGGCGCGGCGCTGCTGATCCATTCGGGCGACCAGCATGTGATGCTGTGGGTGCATGCCTGCTTCTTCGGAATCACCTGGGGCGCGCGCGGCCCGGCGATCACGGCGAAGACGGCGGACCTATTCGGCGGGAAGCGGCTCGGCACCATCCTCGGCGTGATCACCGTGGGGTCGGGGCTCGGTGCCGGCATCGGGGCCTGGGCGGCCGGGTTGCTGTTCGACCTGACCGGCACCTATCGGCTCGCCTTCTGGCTGTCGATGGCATCGTATGGCCTGGGCGCGATGTTCTTCTGGTCCCTGCGCAAGCCGGTGGCGCGCTGAGGCCAGCATATACCGACAGGCTTGGCCCTGGTCTCCGAGGGGGCCTTGCCCCTCTCGGGCTCACCCCACCAAAGGCCAAAGGCCTTTGGAAACCTTCACCGAGTATCGGGCACGACGGCCAGGATCCATGCCGAAACCCGCATTGGCGCAGATATGGCACTTGAAGGGGCAGCGCACCTTTTCCGCCCGGCGCCAAAAGACGGCATTCCAAAGGCCCCCTGGCCTTTGGCGGGGTGGAAATGGAGGGGCGGCGCCCCACCAATTCCACCGCCGCAGGTCATCGTGCAAAACCGCCGGTCTCAGTCACGCTTGTGGCAGGACACCCAATGTCCCGGCCGTGTCTCCCGCAGCGGCGGCGCGACCTCCCGGCACATGCCGGTATCGGCGATCGGGCAGCGCGTGTGGAAATGGCAGCCGGTCGGCGGATTCAGCGGGGATGGCACATCGCCCTGCAGGCGGATGCGTTCGCGCTTGATCGTGGGGTCCGGGATCGGCACCGCGGACAGCAGCGCCTCGGTATAGGGATGCAGCGGCGTGGTGTAGAGCTCGCGCGACGACGCGATCTCGACGATGCGCCCGAGATACATCACCGCCACGCGGTCGGAGATGTGTTCTACCACCGACAGGTCATGCGCGATGAACAGGAAGGTGAGACCGAACTTCTCCTGCAGATCCTCCAGCAGGTTCACCACCTGCGCCTGGATCGATACGTCGAGCGCGGAGACCGGCTCATCGCAGATCACCAGCTTGGGTGAGACGGCGAGCGCGCGCGCGATCCCGATCCGCTGGCGCTGCCCGCCTGAGAACTCATGCGGGAATCGCCGCATGTGGTCGGCATTCAGCCCGACCGTCTCCAGCAATTCGACGACGCGTTCCTCCCGTTCCCGTGCGGTCTTGGCGAGACCGTGGATGATCAGCGCCTCCGCGACGATGTCGCGCACCGTCATGCGTGGGTTCAGCGAGGCGAAAGGGTCCTGGAAGATGATCTGCATGTCGCGCCGCAGCGCGATCATCTGCTGTTCCGTCAGGCCGGTGATGTCCTGCCCGTCGAACCACACCTGGCCCGAGGTCGGCTCGATCAGCCGCAGGATCAGCCGCCCGGTGGTGGATTTCCCGCAGCCGGATTCGCCCACCAACCCCAGCGTCTCGCCCGCCGCCAGGTCGAAGGACACGCCGGAGACGGCGTGCACCTCCGCCACCGTGCGGCGCAGGATGCCGCCCTTCACCGCGAAGCGCTTCACCAGATCCTGCACGCGCAGCAAGGGTTCGGTCATGCGGCGATGCTCTCGGCGTGGATGCAGGCGACCTTGTGGCCTGCGGTCACCTCGCGCAGCGGCGGTTCGGCCGCGCGGCATTCCTCGGTGGCGTGGCGGCAGCGCGCGGCGAAGCGGCAGCCGATCGGCGGGTTGAGCAGCGAGGGTACCGACCCCGGGATCGCCTCCAGCCGGTGGTGATGCGTCGCCGCGAGATCGAGGCGCGGGATCGAACGGATCAGACCTTGCGTATAGGGATGCCGCGGCGTCGCGAACAGCGCGTTGACCGGCGCTTCCTCCACCACCTTGCCGGCATACATGACGATGACGCGCTGCGCCGTTTCAGCCACCACGCCCATCGCATGGGTGATCAGCAGCACGGCCATGCCCAGCCGCTGCTTCATCTCGTTCAGAAGGTCGAGGATCTGCGCCTGGATGGTGACGTCGAGCGCCGTGGTCGGTTCATCCGCGATCACCAGCTTCGGGTTGCAGGACAGCGCCATGGCGATCATCACGCGCTGGCGCATCCCACCCGAGAACTGGTGCGGATAATCATGCACGCGCCGCGATGCGTTCGGGATGTGCACCAGGGACAGCATCTCCGCCGCGCGATCCAGCGCGCCGCGGCGCGACAGGCCTTCATGCTGGCGCACCGCCTCGGCGATCTGTTCGCCCACTGTGTAGACCGGGTTCAGGGAGGTCATCGGCTCCTGGAAGATGAAGCCGATCTCCTTGGCCCGGATGGCGCGCATCACCGCGGGTGGTTCCGGCACCAGGTCGCGGCCCTGCCAATGGATGCTGCCGGCGACGATCTTGCCTGGCGGCATGTCGATCAGCTTCAGCACCGTCTTCGCCGTGACCGTCTTGCCGCAGCCGGATTCGCCGACGATGGACACGGTCTCGCCGCGACCCACGCCGATATCGACGCCGTCCACCGCGCGCACCCAGCCATCATCGGTGCGGAAATGGACCTTGAGGCCGCTGATCTCGAGCAGGCGACCGGTCACTGCACGCGCCTCGGGTCCAGCGCGTCGCGCAACCCGTCGCCGACGAAGTTGATGCTGACCACCGTCAGGAAGATCGCAAGTCCGGGGAACAACGCCCAATGCGGTGCGAAGTCGAGGTTGTCCTTGGCATCGAACAACAGCCGTCCCCAGGTCGGGATATCCGGCGGGAAGCCCAGGCCGAGGAAGGACAGCGTGCTCTCGGCAATGATCGCGGAGGCGACATCGATGGTCGCCGCCACGATCACCGGCCCCAGCGCATTGGGCAGGATGTGGCGGACGATCAGCCGTATGCGCGACGCACCCAGCGCCCGCGCCGCCTCGACGAATTCCTTCTCGCGCAGGGAGAAGAACTGCGCGCGCACCAGCCGGGCCACCGGCATCCAGTTGAAGCTGCCGATCACGCTGACCACCAGGATGAAGACGCCCATCTCCAGCCCCACCACGTCGGTGAGCGTCTGGCGGAACAGGTAGATGATCAGCAGCAACAGCGGCAGCTGCGGCAGCGACAGGAACAGGTCGGTCACCCACATCAGGGCCGCGTCGAGCTTGCCGCCCGCCATGCCCGCCACGCTGCCGATGAACACACCGAGCGTGACGGCAACCGCCATGGCCGTGAAGCCGACCGCGAGCGAGATCCGACCGCCATAGAGAATGCGCGCCAGCAGATCCTGCCCGAGGTCGTCGGTGCCGAGCGGATGCTCCCAGGACGGCCCCTGCAGCCGCGCGGAGAAATCGATCTCGTCGATCGGCACCTGCCACAGCAGCGGCCCGAACAGCACGCTGAGGATCAGCGTCGCCAGCACCGCCGCGCTGACCACGGCCAGCCTGTGCTTGCGGAAGCGCCGCCAGGCCTCCTGCCACGGGCCGATCTGCGGCCGCGCGGCGGGGCTAGCGATAGCTGATGCGGGGATCGAGCCAGCCATACAGGATATCCGCCACCAGGTTGAAGAAGATCACGAGGCACGCAAATACGAAGGTCACCGCCATGATCACCGGCGTGTCATTCGCCAGGATGGCGGTGATCAGCAGGGACCCGACGCCGGGCACGCGGAAGATCTGCTCGGTCACGATGGCGCCGCCGAACACCGCAGGCATCTGCAGCGCCACCAGCGTCACCACCGGGATCATTGCGTTGCGCACGACATGGCGGATGGTCACGCGCCCTTCGGGCAGCCCCTTGGCGCGCGCGGTGGTCACATGGTCCAACCGTATGACATCCAGCACCGCAGAACGGACGTAGCGTGTCCATGCCGCGCCCTGGAACAGGCCGAGCACCATGATCGGCATGATCGACTGCCGGAACTGCGCCCACCACCACGCCAGGCCTGTCTGCGGAAGTTGCGTCTGATACACGAAGGGCAGCCAGCCCAGCGTGATGGAGAACAGCAGGATCATCAGCAACCCGGTGAAGAAGGTGGGCAGCGAGAAGCCGATGAAGGCGAGCGTATTGGCGACCTGGTCGAACAGCGAGTACGGCCGCGTCGCGGCAAAGACGCCGACCGGCAGCGCGATGCACAGGGCGACGATCTGCGACAGGCCGATCACCGCGATGGTGGTCGGCAGCCGTTGCAGGATCAACTGGTCCACCGGGATGCGGCTGACGAAGGAATACCCCCATTCGCCGCGCAGCATCGATGTCAGCCACGCGATGTAGCGGACATGCACGGGGTCATCGAGCCCGAGGCTTGCGCGCAGATGCGCGCGGACATCAGGCGGGATGGCCGGGTTCGTCGCCAGTTCCTCGAACGGATCACCCGGTGCCAGCGCGAGCACTGTGAACAGGATGATGCTGATCCCGAGCAGGCTCGGGATCGCGATCAGCAGGCGACGGATCAGATACTGGGTCACGCGCGGCCCGTCAGGCGTCGCGCCACCAGTCGCTCAGCAGCCATGTGGTGCCATCCCACGCGCTCAACACCGGATGCAGCGTGTTCAGGCTGGCGCTCACCGTCGGCCGCTTTACCAGCGGGATGATGTGGTTGCTGCCGACGACCAGGTCGTTCATGCGGATGAACAGCGCCGCGCGCTTCACCGGGTCGAGCTCGCCCTGCGATTCGCGGAAGATGCGGTCGTATTCCTCATTGCGCCAGCGGACGATGTTGCGCCCCTGCCAGTTGTTGGCCTTGGAGGATACCTCCCACGACACGTACTGGTTCATGAACCGCTCGGGATCGGCCTGCGGCATGGTCGTGGTGTACATCTGCATGTCGGCGTAGAGCTTGGTGTAGGTGTCGGGATTGGCGACATCCGACGAGAAGAACACCGAGGCGGTGACCGACTTCAGCTCAAGGTCGATACCCGCGCGCTGCGCGGCCTGCTTGTAGACCGCCTGGGTCCGCTGGCGCGGCGCGTTGACCGAGGTCTGGAACACGAACTTCAGCCGCACGCCGTCCTTCGCGCGGATGCCGTCGCGCCCGCGTGCCCAGCCGGCACGATCGAGCAGCTCGTTCGCCTTCTGGATGCTGAATTCCCAGCGCATGTTGGGCGACACGAAGCGCGGCGGGTTGTTCAGGAAATTCGCCGTCGCCGGGCCACCGCGGCCGTAGATGAACTGTTCGAGCGCGTTGCGGTCGATCAGCAGCGCCATCGCCTGGCGCACCGCGGGGTCGCGGAAGGCCGGGTGTTCGGTCTTGATGGAAGACCGCTCGCCATCGACTTCCTGGTTGGGATCGGTGGCGTTGAGCTGCACGAATTCGATGCCGCCCCCATCGACGATGTTGACCTTGCCGCGGCCAGCCGTCTCGAGCCGCTTCAGGATCTCGTCCTCGACCTGCATGTTCCAGGCATAGTCGAAGTCGCCGGTCTGCAGCACCGCCCGCGCAGCCGAGACCGCATCGCCGCCGCCCTTGATCTCGAGCGTGTCGAAATAGGGCTTGGTATTCTCATAGTAGTTGGTGTTCAGCTCGGCCCGCAGATTGTCGCCTGGCGCGAAGGAGACGAACTTGTAGGCGCTGGTGCCGACCGGGCGCAGGTTGGTCGGCGCGTCGCGCGCATTGGCACCCGCGTAATCCTTGAAAAGGTGCTTGGGGATGATCCCGCCCACCGCCGCCACGAAGGCATCCGCCCAGAACGGCGTCGGCTGGGCGAATTCCACCCGCACCGCATGATCGTCCACCTTGACGACATTGACATCGCGATACGAACCGGACGTCACCGCCGCCACGGCGGGGTTCTTCGCATATTCCCAGTTGAAGACCACGTCATCGGCCGAGAAATCCTGCCCGTCGTGCCACTTCACGCCGCGCCTGAGCTTCCAGGTGACGGAACGCCCATCGGCAGCCAGGCCGCCATTCTCGATCGAGGGGATCTCGGCGGCGAGGACCGGATGCAGCGTGCCATCCGTCGCCCAGCCGGCAAGCGGTTCGTAGAAGACGCGGCTGGCATCCTGGTTGGTCGTGCCGGATCCGAAATGCGGGTTCAGCAGCGTCGCCGCCTGCCAATACAGGATCTTCAACGCGCCGCCGCCGCCGCGCCGGGTCGGGCGATAGGCCGGGACGGATTGTGCTGCAGCCGGAGCGACGCCCGTGATCGCAAGCAACTGCGTCGCCATCGGCGCGGTGATGCCAAGCGCGGCCATCCGCTTCACGAAGCCGCGGCGTGACAGCGTGCCGCGCTGCACGCGGCCGATCATCTGGCGCAGATCGTCTTCTTGCATTCCATGTCTCCCAGGCTGTGCCACGCGATGATCGGCCGGTCCTCCCTGGGGCCCGGTGCCATCACAGTTCCGGCAATCTCTGAAAACGCTACATGATGGCAGGCGCCGTCACTATCGGATTTTTGCGTCCATCACGCCCTATGCGCCGGCCCTGCCCATTTCCTGCTCGACCACGCTTACCCAATAGGCGACGCCAAGCGGAATGATCGCATCGTTGAAATCGTAATGCGGCGTGTGCACCTCGGGTGACATGCCATCCGGGCCCTTGCCGGCGCCAAGAAACATGAAGGCGCCCGGCCGAGCCTCGAGCATGAGGGCGAAATCCTCCGCACCGGTGATCGGCGGAATCACCGCCACGGCGCTGTCCGCCACCAGGGCGCGGGCCGCAGCGCGTGCCACCTCCGTCTGCTCCTCATGGTTCACCAGCGCCGGTGCGCCGCGCCGGTATTCCGCCTCCGCCGTGCAGCCATAGGATGCGGCCAGCCCGTGGGCGAGTTCGAGGATACGCTTCTCCAGCGTGTCGCGCACGGCGGGCATGTAGCTGCGTGCCGTACCGGTGATGGTGATCGCGGATGGCATCACATTGGGCGATACCGGCGACCCACCCTGGATCGAACCCACGCTGAGCACGGCCGCCTCGATCGCCGGCACGTTGCGTCCGACGATGGTCTGGAGCGCGAGCACGAAATGCGCCTGCACCACCGTCACGTCCGTGGCGAGGTGCGGCGAGGACCCACCATGTCCGCCGGTGCCCTTGAAGGTCACGATGAAACGGTCCGATGCCGCGAGCGCCGGGCCCGGGCGGATGCCGAAGACGCCCTGTGGGATCGTCGGTGCATTGTGCAGTCCGTAGACGGCATCGCACGGGAAGCGTTCGAACAGACCGTCGGCGATCATCGCCTTCGCGCCGCCGCGGCCTTCCTCGGCGGGCTGGAAGATCAGATGCACCGTGCCGGCGAAGTCGCGGTGCTGCGCAAGCCAGCGCGCGGCACCCAGCAGCATGGTGGTGTGCCCGTCATGCCCGCAGGCATGCATCACGCCGGCGTTCGTCGAGGCATAGGATGCGCCGGTCTGCTCGGTGATCTGCAGCGCGTCCATGTCGGCGCGCAGCCCGATCACCCGCTGGCCCGGCCGCGAGCCCCTGATGGTTCCGACCACGCCGAGCTTCCCCACGCCTTCCGTCACCTCAATGCCAAGCGCACGCAGTTCCTTCGCAACGAGCGCGGCGGTGCGCGTCTCCTCCATTCCAAGTTCGGGATGCGCGTGGATGTCCTGGCGGATGGCGGCGAGGTCCGGCAACCAGGCCGTCACGCCCTCGATGACTGGATTGGTCATGGGATGGTCCCTTCCTCGGCATGATGGCAGGCGACGGCGGTGCCGTCCGCGCCGTGGCGAAGCTCAGGCCGCTCGCGCCGGCACAGGTCGGTGGCGCGTGGGCATCGCGGATGAAACGCGCAGCCGGCGGGCGGCGCAAGCGGGGAAGGCAGCTCACCGGCAATCGGGCGAAAGGTCACCGCCACATCGTCGATGCGCAGCCTGGGCACGCTGTCGAGCAGCGCCTGCGTATAGGGATGTCGCGGCGCGCCATAGACGCGCGAGGCGGACCCGATCTCGACGATGCGGCCAAGATACATGATGGCAACGCGGTGCGAGACATGCCGCACGACGGAAAGGTCGTGCGAGATGAACAGGCAGGTCAAGCCCAGCGCCTCGCGCAGTTCCAGGAACAGGTTCAGGATCTGCGCCTGGATCGAAACGTCGAGCGATGCGACCGGCTCGTCGCAGACAAGGATATCCGGCTGCATCGCCAGGGCACGCGCGATGGCCACGCGCTGCCGCTGCCCGCCGGAGAATTGGTGCGGGAACCGCATGGCGACGGCCGGATCCAATCCGACCCGCGACAGCCATTCCGCCGCGAAGGTCAGCGCGCCGGCGCGCGCGACCAACCCGTGCGCCACCGGACCTTCGCTGATCGTCTCTCCGATGCGCCGCCGTGGATTGAGCGAGGCGAAGGGATCCTGGAACACCGTCTGGATGCGCGTGGTGGTCTTGTGCCGCCCGCGCATCACCGGCTGGCCTTCGACGCTGACAACTCCGCCACTCGGCGGCAGGATGCCCGCGACCATGCGCCCCAGCGTTGATTTGCCGCAGCCGGATTCGCCGACCAGCCCCAGCGTTTCCCCCTTCCGGATGGCGAAGGAGACATCGGTCACCGCGCGCACGGGACGCGTTTCCACCCTCGCACCGAAGGCTGCGGCGATGCGATCCCCGATCGACAGATGCGGGTCGAAGCGGCGGGTCAGCGCCTCGGCGACGACAACGGCGCTCATGCCGCCACCTCGATCGGATGGTGGCAGAGCGCGAGGCGCCCGGGCATGCGCATCTCGGGCGGCGGCGCGGCGCAGACTTCGTTCGCGCGCGGACAGCGCGGCGCGAAGGGGCAGCCGGCCGGCAGCGCGAGCAGCGATGGCGCCGTGCCCGGGATCTGCCGCAGGCGCTGGCCGGGCGCGGCCATGGCCGGCAGGCTGTCGAGCAACCCGCGCGTATAGGGATGCAGCGGTGCGCCGAGCACCGCGCCCACCGGCCCGCTCTCGACGATGCGGCCGGCATACATGACCAGCACGCGGTCGGCGATCGAGGACACGGTCGCGAGGTCATGGCTGATCCATATCAGCGCCGTGCCGGTCTCCGCCGCCAGGGCCTTCACCTCATGGAGGATCTGTGCCTGGATCGAGACGTCGAGCGCCGTCGTCGGTTCATCCGCCACGATCAGATCGGGGCCATGCAGCAACGCCATCGCGATGGCGACGCGCTGGCGCATGCCGCCGGAGAATTCATGCGGATAGGCGCCGATGCGCCGCGCCGCGTCCGGAATGCCGACCCGCGCCAGCACCGCGGCTGCGCGATCGACCGCCGCGCGCGTCGACACACGTTCATGGGCCTGCACCGCGAGCGCCATCTGCGCGCCGATGGTCAGCACCGGGTTGAGCGTCGCCTGCGGATCCTGGAAGACCATCGCAATTCGCCGCCCGCGCAGCGCGCGCATCGCCTCCGCCGGCAGCCCGACGAGATCGCGCCCATCGAACAGGATCGACCCGCCGGCGATGCGCCCCGGCGGATCCACCAGGCCGAGCAGGGAGAAGCCCGTCACCGACTTGCCTGACCCGCTTTCACCGACCAGGCCGAGGATCTCGCCCGCCTCGAGGTCGAAGGACACGCCATCCACCGCCCGCGCTACACCCGCGCGGGTATGGAAGTGCGTGCGCAGGTCGCGCACGGTGAGCAGCGGCGCGGTCACCGGCGAAGCCTAGGGTTCGTCTGGTCGCGCAGCTGGTCGCCGACCAGGTTGATCGCCACCACCAGCACGATCAGCGCGACACCTGGATAGACCGAGATCCAGGTCCGCCCGCTCATCATGTACTGGAAGCCATTGGCGATCAGCATGCCCAGCGACGGCTCGGTCGGCGGCAGGCCGAGACCGAGGAAGGACAGCGTTGCCTCCAGCGAGATCGCATTCGCCACCTGCACGGTGGCGACGACGATCAGCGGCGGCAGCACGTTCGGCAGCACATGGCGGAACACGATGCGGCCGGTGGACAGTGGCGTGGCGGCCGCTGCCTCGACATAGTCCTTGCGTCGCTCGGCACTCGCCGCGCCGTAGGCTGTGCGCGCGAAATAGGCGTATTGCGCGGCGACCAGCGCGATCACGAGCTGCGTCTTGCCCTGGCCGAGCACGGCGACCAGAACCAGTGCCAGCAGGATCGCCGGAAAGGACAGCTGCAGGTCGACAACGCGCATGATCGCGGTCTCAATCCATCCCCCAGCTTGTGCAGCGAGGATCCCGAGAGTGGCACCCGTCGTCAGCGCCACCAGCCCCGCGGCAAGGCCCATCTGCAACGAGATGCGGAGCCCATACAGGATGGCCGAGAGCAGATCGCGTCCCTGCGCATCCGTGCCGAGCCAATGCACATAGCCGTTCGACCCCACGAAGCCCGGCGGCCGCCGCGCATCCATCAGGTCGAGGCTGGCGAGGTCATAGGGGTCCTGCGGCGCGAACCACGGCGCCAGCAACGCCGCCGCGAGGATGGCAATGACCACCAGCAGCGCCGCCAGCGCCGCCCGGTTCTCGGCATATTCGCGCCAGAAGGCGTTCATGCGGCTGCCCCGCCGCGCCGCAGCCGCGGGTCCAGCAAGGCGTAGGACAGGTCGACCGCCAGGTTGATCAGCACGAACAGGAACGCCACCAGGACCAGGTAGGCAACCATCACCGGCCGGTCCAATGAGGTGATCGAATCGATGATCAACTTGCCCACCCCAGGCCAGGAGAAGATGGTCTCCGTCACCACCGCGAAGGCCAGCGTCGATCCAAGTTCCAGCCCGAAGACGGTGACGATTGGGATGGCGATCAGCCGCAGCACATGGCGGCGCAGGATGGTGCGGTCGGGCAGGCCGGCCGCGCGGGCGAACTTCACCGTGTCGGTCAGCATGATCTCCCGCGTGCCGGCGCGCGACAGGCGGATCATCATGGCCAGCTTGAATAGGGACAGGTTCAGCGCCGGCAGCACCAGAAATGACAGCCCTTCCAGCGTCAGGAAGGACCAGCCGACGCCGAACAGGTCGATGGTCGGCCCGCGATTGCCCGCCGGCAGCCAGTCGAGATTGACCGCGAAGGTCAGGATCAGGATCAGCCCAACCCAGAAGGTCGGCACCGAGAAGCCCAGCACCGAAACTGCCATGATCGCCCGCGACACCGGGGAGTTCGGACGATATCCCGCATAGATGCCGAGTGGCACGCCCAGCAGCGTGCCGATCAGCACGGCGGCCAGCGCCAGTTCCAGCGTCGCCGGCAGCCGCGACAGGATCAGGTCCAGCACGGGCATGCCGAACACGAAGGAATTGCCGAAATCCCCCCGCAGCAGCCGCCCCAGGAAGGCGAGGTATTGCTGCCACAGCGGCAGGTCCAGCCCGAGATGGCGGATCGCCTGGGCCCGGATGTCCTGCGTCGCGTCGGGGGAGATCAGCACGTCGATCGGATTGCCGATGGCATAGACGCCGGCAAACACCAGCGCCGACATCGCCAGCATGACGAGCGCGGATTGCAGCAGGCGTTGGATGATATGGCCGAGCATTCCGCCGAATATCGGCCAGTGGCCCGACGGCGCAAGGCATTCTTCGTGCAGGGAGCGCCCTGATGCCAGTGCCCAAGGGCCGACGATCCAATAGGCGCCTGGGCAAGAATGGTTCCACGTTCGGGGGAACCGATCTAGCATCCGCGGCAGGATGCTTCCCTCCGGAGACAAGACAACATGCGCAGCGCCATCCGTAGCCTTGCCTTCGCCTCCGTGGCCACCGGCGCCCTGCTTGCCGGCCCCGCCGCCGCCCAGACGCTGACGATGGGCGTCATCGCAGGCCCCGAAAGCATCGATCCGCACTACACCGCCACCGGCACCCATGCCGAATCGCTGGCGCATGTCTTCGACACCCTGACCCGCTCTGGCGACCGACTGCAGATCGAACCCGGCCTGGCGGAGTCCTGGCGCGTGGTGGACCCGAACACCTGGGAATTCCGCTTGCGCCAGGGCGTGAAGTTCCATGATGGGTCGGACATGACGGCGGAGGACGTCGCTGCATCGATCCGGCGCATGCAGACCCTGACCGGCCCCAACCCCACCAGCATCTATGTCCGTCGCGTGCGGGAAGTGCAGGTGGTCGACCCGCACACGCTGCGCGTCGTCACCGACGGCCCGGCACCGACGCTACCCAACGACTTCATCCGCCTGTTCGTCGTCTCGGCCCGTGCCACCGCCGGGCTGACGCCGGAAACCTCCAACGAGGCCTTCAATTCCGGCCGTGTCGCCATCGGCACGGGTCCCTATCGCTTCGGGTCCTGGACGCCGCGGGAACAATTCACGGTCGAGCGCAACGATACCTATTGGGGCGCCCGTCCCGCCTGGGCGCGGCATGTCCGGCGCGAGATCTCAAACCCCGCTGCCCGCGTCGCGCAGCTCCGCACCGGCCAGGTGGACATGATCGTCCGCGTCCCGGCGGCCGACGTGCCCACGCTCGAACGCGACCGCACGCTGTCCGTGGTGAAGGCGGAGACTGTCTATGTCTTCAACCTCGCGCTGGACCAGCGGGAGACGACGCCGCAGGTCACCGCCCGCGACGGCTCGCGTCTGCCCGCCAACCCCTATCGCGACGCGCGGGTGCGGGAGGCGATCGACCTCGCCATCGACCGCCGCGCCCTGGCCGAAGTCGCCATGGAGGGCATGGGCACGCCGCAGGCGCAGATGGTCACGCCCGGCATCTTCGGCTTCAACCCGGCCATCCAGCTGCCCACGCCGAACGTCGCGCGCGCCCGGCAATTGCTGACCGAAGCCGGCTATCCGAACGGCTTCCGCATGGTGCTGAACTTCACCAACAACCGCCTGCCCGGCGACAACGGCGTCGGCACCTCGATGGCGCAGATGCTCGCCCGCATCGGCATCGAGGTGCAGGCCGCCGGCCAGCCCGCCGCCGTGATCTTCCCCGCCCGCGCGCGCGGCGAACTCTCCAACATCATGGCCGGCTGGGGCACCCTGACCGGCGAGGCGAACTACTACTACGCAGCCAACGCACATACGAACAACCGCGAGCTGCGCCTCGGCGCATTCAACTGGAACGGCTTCTCCAACCCGGAGATCGACCGGCTGATCCAGGCCGCCAATGTCGAGCTGGACGACAGGAAGCGCGAGGAACTGCTCCAGCAGGTCGGCGCCTTGTTCACGGCGCAGCGCGTGGTGATCCCGATCGCAGCGGTGGGTTCCGCCTGGGCGATGCGGCGCGACCGCGCAACCCTGCGCGTGGGGCGCTCCGATGAGGAAACCTACGCCTGGGACGTGACGCCGGCCGCACGGTGAGGATCGCCGACAGCAACTGGCAGGATATCGAGGCGTATCTGACGCGCGACGACCGGTGCGTGCTGCCCTTCGGCAGCACGGAACAGCATGCGCGGCTGTCGCTGTGTGTCGATGCCATCCTGGCGGAGCGCGTGGCGGTGGAGGCGGCGGAACCGCTCGGCGTGCCGGTCTATCCGGCGATGCCTTTCGGTCTGGCGCCGTATTTTGCAGCCTTCCCGGGTTCCGTCAGCCTGCGGGTCGAAACCCTGCTCGCCGTGGCGCGCGACCTGATCGCGTCCGTGACGCGCTCGGGTTTCCGGCGCATCCTGATCGTCAACGGGCATGGCGGGAATGCGCCGGTGGGCGCGCTCGCGCAGGAAGTGATGGCCGAGGACCCGTCCCTGTCGATCAAATTCCACAATTGGTGGAACGCGCCGCGCACCTGGGCGGTGGCGACGCAGGACGACACCACCGGCAGCCACGGCAATTGGCTGGAGAACTTCCCCTGGACGCGGCTTGCGCATGCGCCCGCGCAGGCCGGGACGAAGCCCGCGGTGGACATGGCACTGATGAAGGCGAGCGGGCCTGACGCCGTGCGGGCGATGCTCGGCGATGGCAGCTTCGGCGGCGCCTGGCAGAAGCCGGACGCCGTCATGGCGCGCCTGTGGACCGAAGGTGTCGCCGAGACGCGTGCCGCGCTGGAAGGCCCCTGGCCGGGCTGAACACTACGGCGCGCGGATGCCGGCGAAGCGGATGATGCCGTCCGGGTTCGGCTCGAACCCCACGACGCCGGCGCGCAGACCCCAGAACCAGCGGTGATGGTACAGGAACAGATGCGGCCGGTCGGCCATCCAGGCCTGCGCGGCACGATGATAATGCGCCTGGCGCTCGGCCGTGTCGGTGCTGCGCCGCCCGGCGGCGAAGGCAGTGTCCACTACGGGGTTCGCATAGCGGCCCCAGTTCAGGAAGCCGTCGCTCGCCAGCCAGATCGCCACATTGCCATGCGGGTCCGGCCGGCCCGACCAGATGGCGATGGCGGCGTCATAGTCGCCGCGCTGGGTGGCAGCGACCATGGCGCTCGCTTCCAACACCTCGATCCGGACATCGAAGCCGCCTTCCGCCGCCATCGCCTGGATGATCTGCGCGACCTGTGATTCCACAGGGCTGTTCGGCACCTTCAGCGTGAAGGCGAAGCGCTCATGGCCCGCCTGGCGCAGCAAGGCGCTGGCGCGAGCCGGGTCGCGCGGCGGCGGCACCAGATCGGCGAAGTGATACGCCGTGCCGGGCGCCTCCGGCTGGTTGGACGGCACCAGCAGCCCTTCCAGCGCCACCTGATTGATCACCGCCCGGTCGA
Organism: Roseomonas sp. CAU 1739; assembly: GCF_039839775.1. Classification (NCBI taxonomy): domain Bacteria; kingdom Pseudomonadati; phylum Pseudomonadota; class Alphaproteobacteria; order Acetobacterales; family Roseomonadaceae; genus Roseomonas; species Roseomonas sp. CAU 1739. The sequence continues at coordinate 3,127 of NZ_JBDOQQ010000030.1, read as the reverse complement.
TGCTGCGTTCCAGCGCCTCCCGCACCAGCGGGTCGCGCAACGCGCCGGCGGCGGTGTTGATGGACATGGTCTGGTACGCAAGGGCGGTCGCTTCCACCACGCGCAGCCGCCGGTCGCGCCGCGCATCGGCGACGTCCGAAGGCGACAGCCGCTCGATGATGTCGAGCTTACCGGCGCGCAGGTTCAGCAGGCGCACCGTGTTGTCGGGGATCGGCAGGAACACCAGGCGTTCCACATGGATGTTCGCGGCGTTCCAATGACCGGGGAAACGTTCCATCTCGATGCGGTCCTGCGGCACCCGGCGCGTCAGGCGGAAGGGGCCGGAGCAGACCGGCTCGTCGCGGATGCGCTCGCCAAGCCGCGCCAGCGCCGTGGGCGACATGATCATCCCGCCGCGATCGGCCAGCACCGACAGTAGCGGCGCGAAGGGTTCCGACAGGCGGATCACCACGGTGCGCGGGTCCGGAGCCTCGATGGCGCTGATCTGCGCCAGCTCGCTGCGCCGGCGCGATTCGCGGGCAGTGCGATAGCGTTCGAGGTTGACCCGCACCGCCTCGGCATCAAGCGGCGTGCCGTCATGGAAGCGCGCATCGTCGCGCAGGGTCAGGGTCAGCGAGAGGCCATCGGGCGCCCAGGCCCAGCGCGTCGCCAGTTCCGGCCGGTAGGCGAGGTCCGGCCCAGTGTCGATCAGCTTGTCGCACAGCGCCGAGAAGACGACACGCTCGACGAAGGACCCGCTGACCGCCGGATCGAGCACATTGGGGTCCGATCCGATCCCGATGCGCAGCGTCTGCGCCCCCGTCTGGGCCGAGATCGACAGCAGAAGTACCGAGGCCATGGCGGCAAGCGCACGCATGCGGGGCATCCCATCCTGACGCCGGATCATCCCCGCCGCGCCCGGGCGCCGCAAGCCGCAGCGGTTGCCGCGCCCGGCCGGACGGGGCAGGGTCGCTGCAAACTAGGCATGAGGGAAGCGTCCATGGCCGATACAATCCTGTTCCCCGGCACCGTCGAATGGTCGGGCGAGAACCCCGGCATCTCCCTGAAGGAGGATCCGGCTGGTCTTTTCACGACCCTCGCCTCCTTCTTCCGGGTCGTGCTGTCCCCGCATGGGCGCGGCCATGCGCTGGTGCTGCTGCTGTCGCCCGCCGAGGAGGCGCCGCCAGCCGATCGCGCCAATATCTGCTTCACGGACAATGAGCCGCTCGCGCGCTGGCTGGTGGCCGAATACGTCTCCCATTTCGGCGCATGGCGCGGGCTGCCGGGGCTGAAGGGGCTGCAATACCGCGGGCTCGACAGCGTGCAGTCCACCGGCGACGCCATCACCTCCTACAGCGAGACGGTGCGCGCGGGGGATACGACCGTGGCGCTGACCTGGTCGGGGCTCGGCAAGCCGTTCTGCTTCGCGCTCACGCCGCCGAATTCGGCGACCGGCAGGCACCACATGCCATCCCTGTTCGTCGGCTGCGAGAAGGCGGTCGTCACGGTGAACGGGCGGGTCCGCCCCGGCGCGCCCTTGCCGCGTGACATTGCCGGACAGCGCATCTCGACCGCCATGCTCGCCTTTTCGGAGACCTGGATCCGCGCCTGATTTTCGCTTGGCAGGCGCGCCCGGCTCGCGCAGATGAGAGCAAGGGGGTACCCGCATGAGCGAATCGACCGTGCCGCGCGCTGCCTGGTGGCTTGGCCTGACCGGTATGCTGCCGAACGTTGCGGCGCTCGCCGTCATGCTGGCCTGGCCGGAGGCGCAAGGCTTTGCCGCCCACGCGGCCCTGGTCTTCAGCGCCATGGTCGCCAGCTTCGTGGGCGGGACCTGGTGGGGCCTCGCCGCCCTGCGAGCGAGCCCCGGCGAGCTTTCGCGTTTTCTGCAACTCGCCATCATGCCTGCATTGACCGCCTGGCTCGCGGTGCTGGTGCAGCCGGCGACAGGCTTCGCAATCCTGGCGATGCTGTTCGCCGTGTTGCCCCCCACCGACCGCCGGTTGCAGGCGGCTGGCGTCACGCCGGGCTGGTGGCTGGCCCAGCGCCGCCCGCTTTCCTATGCCATGGCGGTTCTGCAGGTGGTCACGTCGTTGGTGCTGTTCCTCAACCCTGCTGATTGAGGCGCTTCAGGCGGAAGCCGAGGGCCACCAGCACCGCACCCATCACGATCGCTTCAAGCGCAATGATCCAGGCAATGGCGATGAGTCCTTCGCCAGGCCTGGTCAGCAGAATGGCGCCGAACAGCACGGTGACCGCGCCGAGCACGCCAAGCAGCACATCCGACACGCGAAAGGCGAGTACGATTCGCCCGACACCGATCGCGACCGCAAACCCCCCGGCGAACAGGACAAAGACGAAGACCGACAGGCCCGGCGCCAGCAGCAGGGCCGCGGCGGCGGCCAGCGACAGCAGGCCGTCGATCCAGGTCCAGGCACCGTGCTGCCCTTTGCCGGCGATCGCCTGCCAGATCGTCGCGCCGCCCTCCACCGCCATCCAAGCCGCCAGGAAGGCCAGCAGCACGAAGATACTAAGCCCTGGGTTCATGAAGGTCAGGACACCGAACAGAATAGCCGCAGCGCCACGCAGCACGAACGCCCACCAGTGCCGGGCCATGGCGCGCAGGATCGCGACGTGACCATGGCCGGGAAGGCCGTGTACGGCATCTGTCATCGGTTCGGGCTCCTCGCGCGGGATGGCGAGCCAGCATGACTCGGAACGTCACGCCCGTCATGCCTTGTGACCACGGCGTTATGGATGGCCTGGATTCTGGGCTTGGCGGGGTTTGAAGGGAGTGTACAGGCCACGTGACCTGCCCCCTGAATTGACGCCACGTTTCGACAGGGTCCGGCACGGACGAATGAGGCGCAGCAGGTCCATCGATGGGCAAATCATCGGGATCGCGGCCAGCACGGCGCTCCGAGGTGCGAAGCGCCGTACAACAGGTCACGCGCTCTCGTAAAGCCGCGTCAGGCTGTATTCCCGGTGGCCGAGGATCTCGGCCGCCGTGTGCTGCCCATCCGCGGTGCGGATGATGCAGTCGAGCAGCGCCTCGCCGGCCTCGTCCATGTTCATCTGCTTCTGCAGTAGCCCGGTCACGTCCACATCGACGTGCTCGGACATGGTGCGCATGGTGCGCGGATTGGCC